>JBDNFH010000144.1:0-3252 GCA_041689915.1 Candidatus Nanopelagicales bacterium
CCCGAACCGCCCCCGCGGGGGCGGTTGGGGAAGAAGGCAAAGCCGGCGACAAAGCCGCCTTTACCCAAAACTAAAAACCTGATAAACCAACCCACAACAAAACAAGAGAATCTCAGCTCCAAGAAACTCAGTACACTTCACTCCACCTAGCTGACCGAATAGAGGGATACTATCGCCAGATGGGCGTAACCGTTGATGAATAAAGTCGCTGAAATACTGGCCCTGCCCGAGCAAGACCGCGCGTAGCTATAGCAAGCCAACTTATCGCCTCATCGCCAGCCTGAACGATCCCGTGGATGCTGACGCCGAGACGGAGTGGCACCAAGTCATCGCCAACCGCTCCTGCGAGATTGAGTAAGGCAAGGTCAATTATCGGCTAATCGAGGAATCCGTGCGGGACGCTCGCGCCAAGCTTAATGCATGTCGTTAACCATCCTGAAGCCGAGGCAAAACTAGAGGTTGCCGCCATCTGGCACGAAGAACGCCAACCACAAAATGGGAATGACTTCTTCGGTGAATTTGAATGCACTGCGTCGCCGCCCGTTCTACTGGATGATCGCTGCTAAGGGGTATCCAACAGTGAATATCCGAACCTCACAAATCGGCTTTGGGTCCTATTCGGCGAATGGGCGACAAGGTCCTCGATCCGCACATGACTTCGGTTCACACCGTCGGGCGTTTCCACTACCGAAACAGAACCGACAAACGGCTGGCTGTTCTCGCTGCGGGCGATCTCGATCCAGGTCAAGAGATCACTGCTGACTTCGAGGAAGACTGCCACGCCAACCCGGCTGAGCCCTCTTTCGAACTCGACGATCATTCGGATCTCCGTTTCGCTCACAGGCTTCGCGGTCACTTGGATGGGTGAGGGATTGGGAATACCGGGTCGAGACCCCAGAACAAACTCCTCCAAGGCCGACTGACCATCAAGGTCCACGTCGAGCTCCGGGAATTGAAAGGCTGGTTCACCCGGAAACTCGGATTTCACCCAAGCCCAAAAATTGAGATGATTTGAGACATTTACACCCCAAGCCTTTTCTCTCCTCATTATGCCACTGCTCCGATCCCGCACCATGGGAGTCGGATCATTCACTGCCACTCTTACCTCGTGCCTCCCGTTGCTCAGGGCACCGGCCGGCAGGATAAAGACTTTATCGCGTGTAATTTGCTCGATCCCATCCACCTGCCAGGTAATTTCCATTTGATGACCGATCGGCTCCATGATGTTCTGCAAGGAAAACGAGAGCGGTTGGGGGAAGTCTATGCTCAGGTTGGACTCCGGCGGATACGAGGTGCGGAAAGGTGCCACCGCGGAGTAAATTTTGAGGATAATCGCTTCCGAGTTGATCTGTCCCCACGGGCGGCCAAGCGTCCGCATTTTCGAGTTAAAATGGGGGCGATACCAGCCGGTCGGACGGTACGCGGCACCCTCGAAGAGTCCCACAGTCTCCGAGTAAGCCGAAGTCTCCGGAGTCGGGACTGGTGTTCCCGGTTCAATCCAGTGCTTCCATCGCACCTTGGCGAGATCGGTTTCCGCCGTCGCGTTCGGCGCTTCCGAGGGCAATCCCCCCGAACTATCATACTCGTCAGCGAGCCGCACGAACGAATGCCCAAGCTCATGGGCGGCAAGTTCAGCGGAGTTTTGGTGAGTGGAAGCCACACCGATGAGCCCGCCCGATCCTCCGTAGCGGGGAGTGTTCACCAACGCGAGCACGATATCGAAATCGGGTTTGTTGGCGATCAAAGAGTTTAAGGCCTTCCCCCCGTTAATCGTCAGGATGTTGCCGGAAAGAGTTCCATCGAAGGCGGTATTGACGATTATTCCCTGAGCAGGGACATCGACCCCGGATTGGGCCGACTCCACCGAGATTCCGTACACGTTGAAATAGTTTCGGTAGCTGGCAAAGGGCTCCTCGGAGAAAAGATGATGCACAACGGCCTGTGCATCTCCCGGAAAGTCTTCAAGATCAGCAGCATCGTATCCCTCCGCGATGATGACGAAAACGATTCGATCGCCGTCGGGTCCAGTCGCTTGGAGTGGGATCACGGAATCCGCAGAAAACCCTATGCTCTCAAGGATGAGAACTACCATTCCGAGGAGCAACGCTCTCGACATAATGCGATTCGAATGTTGGAGCAGGGGCATTCTTTGTCCGACGATCAGTTTTTTTATTCTAGATCAAGAGATTCAAGCTTCTTCGATGAGTGCAGAAAAAAGCCCTCCGACCGGTATGATCGGAGGACGTGGTTGAAAAGAACTTGGTTTGCTTGGAACCTAGGCTAGACAGCATTTTCTTCCACCCACAAGAGCGAGCAGACCTAAACCGAGCATGGCTACAGTGGTACCTCCGTCCGGCACGTTCGAGGGAGGTCCTTGACGAGTAATACCTTCAGCATCAAGACGAGCAGACACTAGGCGAAAATCGCCCTGCTGTGCGCTAATCGTGTATGACAGCAACCCATCGGCATCAAGGTCAATGAGGGCGGCGAGCTCGAGGCTTCCACCGAACTGGCTGTTAACGGGAAACCAGAATGTTTCTGTAAATATCTGTCCCCCAACGTAGGCCTGTGCTGTTTCACTGATAAAGAATTCGAAGAAATAGTCGAAAAAACTATCAACATCCTCGTTAATCCTGACCGTTATCGATCCACTCGTTATGGTATGAAGTGTTGCATCATACCCTTTCCCTGCACCTACGCCTGTGATATCAAAGGTTCCACTCTTGGAGTCTCCTTGATTCAGCTCCACATTTCCATACGTATCGACATCCCAGTAGGATATCGCGTGTGTCGAGGAAAGCGCGCCAAATAGGCAGGCAAATCCAAGCATCATTGTCCTTGTTAGTTTTTTCATCTGTTTATGTTTAGTTGTTTTTAACAAAAAAATTCTTTTCCCTTACATCTGGATGAATTTGAATTTAATTAGCAGTAACCGCGCCACAGGTTTTAAAAAAAACATTCCCAGCCTTAGTAGGCCATAAAAGCCCCATTATTAATGTTTTAGAACAGAACTAAATTCGTAGAATTCAATGCGATGAAGAAAGCGACTCCAACAGTTTGTAAGGAATTCCGACGGTGCTTGAAGCGGCGCCCCCCGAAGTATGATCGGGAGAACTAAGGTGGCAGAGGAGGCGGAGCCAAAGTTGGAGGCTTTTAAGTGGGATGTCAGCGGGTGTTTGGGGACTTTAGTCGGGTGGTTGTGTTTGTCAAAGGGTGTTCAGGCTGCGGCTGACGAAAGTTCCAGACTTGAGG
>JBDNFH010000145.1:0-7714 GCA_041689915.1 Candidatus Nanopelagicales bacterium
CCAAAAAAAGTAAAACCATTGGGCAGGACAGGGCCGAAGGTGATGCCGCGAACACTGGCAATACCGGCCGTAGACCGCCCCTGGCGTGAAGTAGAGGGCTAAATAGTCAATGAATCGGGGCACTCAAATGGATAGCCCTTTATAGTTAAGCAAGTGTCATTAACCATTCCCACATTTACTCGACCTATTTGGCTGCAACCGAAAGTGGCTCGAACCGAGATTCTCGCAGGACTTGTTGTAGCAATCGCACTCATCCCCGAAGCCATCTCGTTCTCGATTCTGGCAGGCGTTGATCCGCGAGTCGGGCTCTTCGCCTCCTTCACCATGGCGGTAACAATCGCCTTCACGGGTGGACGCCCAGCCATGATCTCGGCAGCAACGGGAGCGATCGCTTTAGTTGTTGCACCGCTCGCACGCGAGTACGGATTGCAGTACTTGATTGCTGCCGTCATTCTGGGTGGAATCTTCCAAATCCTGCTGGCATTTGCTGGAGTAGCAAGATTGATGCGCTTTGTCCCGCGCAGTGTGATGGTCGGGTTTGTTAACGCACTAGCAATTCTGATTTTTACCGCGCAGATTCAATACCTGATTGACGTTCCCTGGGTCGTCTATCCAATGGTGATAATTGGAATCGCAATCATTTTTGTCATGCCAAAAATCACAACAATAATTCCTGGACCACTCGTCACCGTCGTACTACTAACGTTGACCGTTGTTGTGATGAATATCAATGTCCCTCGCGTTGGTGACCAAGGCGAATTACCAAGTAGCCTGCCAATCCTTGGTATTCCAAGCGTTCCTTTCACCTTGGACACTTTCATGATCATTGCGCCATTTGCGGTTGCGGTTGCGTTAGTCGGCCTGATGGAATCCTTATTGACCGCAAAAATGGTCGACGACATCACTGATACTCGCTCAAACAAAACCCGCGAATCGTGGGGACAGGGCGTGGCAAATATTGTCACCGGATTCTTTGGTGGCATGGGTGGTTGCGCAATGATCGGTCAAACCATGATCAACGTACGTTCCGGTGCTCGAACCAGGCTCTCTACTTTCCTTGCTGGCGTTTTCCTTTTGATCTTGGTCGTCTCACTGGGTGACGTAGTTGCAACAATCCCGATGGCTGCTTTGGTTGCGGTCATGATTGTGGTCGCTTATGCAACATTTGATTGGCACAGTGTTCGCACAATTTTGATTATGCCCAAGAGTGAAACGACCGTGATGCTGTCCACCGTTCTGGCAACGCTGATAACCCACAATCTGGCGATCGGTGTTGGCGTGGGTGTTGTAACCGCAACCGTCCTGTTCGCTAGGCGCGTTGCCCACCTAGTCTCAATGGATCGGTCCCTGGAGATCGATCTTGCAACGGGGCGTGAGGCTGTTAGGTACCAAGTGCATGGCGAAATGTTCTTCGCCTCAAGTAATGATCTGGTCTATCAGTTTGAATACACCGAAGACCCAGACCTGGTAATTATTGATCTCACCGCAGCACATGTGTGGGATGCTTCAACTGTTGCAACACTTGACGCGGTCGTGAGTAAATATGAACGTCGTCACAAGAGTGTTGTAATTGTTGGTTTTAATGAAAAAAGTGCCGAGTTCCATGATCGGTTGACGGGGACACTTAATTCCAGTCACTGACATGGGTCTGGAACCGATGGAGGAATCACAGATGTCAATTGACCGTAGCAAACTTGTTGGTTTACTGGTACGCGAGGGCACTCTGCACGAGTCTCGCACCACTGGATCACATGAGTTGTATTCCCAAGCAGACAATCTTTTTGGTCGAGTGCCTATGACCTGGATGAACAAGTGGTCTGGCGGTTATCCACTCTATTTGCAGTCCGCTCGCGGGAATCGAATTGTTGACGTTGACGACAACGAATATGTTGACTTCTCCCTGGGTGATACCGGGGCAATGGCGGGGCACTCACCGGAGGCAACCGTTGCAGCGGTTCACAATCGGATAAGTGTTGAAGGCGGTATCACGACCATGATGCCAAATGCGGATGCCCAATGGGTGGCCGCTGAACTAACGCGTCGATTCGGATTACCGCTCTGGTCATTTAGTTTGACCGCAACTGATGCGAATCGTTGGGCACTGCGCATTGCCCGCCAAGTCACCGGGAAAGACAAAGTGCTTGCTTTCTCCTATTGCTATCACGGTGGCGTTGATGAAACCCTGGTACGTAGTGGCCCAAATGGTGAAGCAATTCTGCGCGAGGGCAATGTCGGTCCAGCAGTTCCCATATCGGAGACAACCCGTGTTGCAGAATTTAATGACTTGGAATCTGTTGAGCGCGCCTTGGCGCACGGTGATGTTGCAATCGTCATTACCGAACCCGCGTTAACCAATATTGGGATCGTGTTGCCAGAGCCAGGGTTCATGTCTGGTTTACGTGAGTTGTGCACTAAATACGGTGCGTTACTTCTTATCGATGAAACCCACACGATCTCTGCCGGGTGGGGTGGATGCACCAAAGCGTGGGACTTACAGCCTGACATTTTGGTGATCGGTAAGAGTATTGGTGGAGGTATTCCCAGTGGCGCTTATGGCCTGACCCAAGAAGTTGCTGATGCAATCAACGCAGCTGAAGACTCGGACCTCGTTGACGTGGGTGGCGTAGGTGGAACTCTTGCAGGAAATGTATTGAGCACAGCGTCAATGCGGGCAACCTTGGATCAGGTTTTAACTCCTGCCGCGTTTGATCACATGATCGCATTGGCAACGTCATTTCGTGAAGGTGTTGAATCAGTGTTGGAGCGTTACAACGTCCCGTGGTCAATCGCCCAACTTGGTGCACGTGCTGAATACAGATTTGTTTCCCCAGGTCCCCGAACAGGAACGCAGTCTGCTGCAGCCTACGACGCGGACATTGAAGAGTATTTGCATTTATATATGAGTAACCGCGGGGTCCTGCTCACGCCATTTCACAATATGGCCTTGATGTGTCCGACGACAAGTTCTGCAGATGTTGATCTGCACACGAAGTTGTTTGACGCTGCGGTTTCTGAACTGGTTGATTAAAAATTGAAAGCCGGCGCGATCAACGCTCCGGCAATCCACCGACATGATGATCTCCATCGTCCTGAGTGCATACCTGGGAAAGGCCACGTACCCGGCTTGCATTCCCGTACGTGATTACGTACGATAACCGCATGGGAAGCATAATTACCGCTACGCAAGCCAGAGCCAACCTTTACACCCTTCTATCGGAGGTCAACGCACACCACGATCCGGTGACGATTACCGGCAAGCACGGTAATGCGATCCTGATTTCTGAGCAGGATTGGAACGCCATTACGGTCACGCTCGCACTCCACGCCGTCACCGGACTGGTCGAGGACATTGCGGCCGGACGGGCCGAACCAGTTGACAACACACCCCTGGAATGGTGACCTACCGTCTTGCGTTTACAACTCGCGCTCGAAAAGACGCCAAAAAGCTAGCGCGAAGCGGACTTCAGATCAAAGCCCAGCAACTTTTCGACTTGCTAGAAGTGAACCCTTATCAGAACCCACCGTCGTACGAGAAGCTGGTTGGAGACCTCCAGGGCTGCTACTCCCGTCGAATCAATATCCACAACCGACTTGTATATGAAGTCTTGGAGTCCGAGAAGTTCGTGCGCGTCCTCGCCATGTGGACTCACTACGAGTGACACGCAGTGAGTCCCGTATTTAATGCCTTAGTGGGACGTTAAACAGTTTTGGACATGGACCCTCGGGTTTCCACAATTGGTGCATGCTCAAAGTCAGGTTCACCGGCGAAGGAGCGGATAGCACCGGCTTTCATTACTCTGTTGTGACTATCGTTTGAGAAGAACCGGACCCTGGGTGCGCACCTTGCGGTTCGCAGGGATTGCCGAGCAGGTTCCATCAAGTTGGCACATTTGCTTGTATTGCTTCTTTGCCTTGAAAGTCTTGGTTCCCGTTTCGGAGTAGACGATCTGATTGATTCCGCCCCTTGCGCTGAACTTGCACGTGACCTTGCGCTTGGATTCCTTGCAACCCCGATAGGTGGTTCCCACGATCCACTCCTGCAAGGTGTCCATGGCTTGAGCGCCACGAGCGCCTTCGTTAAATTGGATTCCCCAAAGGTCGTTGTAGGGACCCCACTGGTACATATACACGCGGGAGATACCGAGACGAAGTGCATCAAGGTATGTCATCGCGGTCCAGTTAGCGGCTTGTGAGCCTTCAATATCCTGTTCGGGGTTTTCCGGTCCAGGCCCACCAAGACCGTAATTGTTCTCGGTATCCCACAGGGGCAAGTTGGGAGCTTTCGCTGCTTTGAGGAAATTGATCCATTTGTTCGCTAGGTCCTGGCGGTCATTAGTGTCACCAAGAGATGCTGGGTAGGTGTGGGCTGCCCACACATCTACCGGCCAATCACGCGCTTTGAGTTCATTGAGGAATGCGGGGTAAAACTTCTTGAATGGTCCACCAAGGCGGGTGCCGGTACTGGGTGCCACGATCGTTGCAGTGGGATCGATGCCTTTAATAATGTCGTAGGCGCGCTTGGTCATATCGGCCATTTGGGCCGGGGTTCCGGTGTAGAAAGTGGAGAGGTTCGCTTCATTCCACGGTTGGTAAAGCTTGATTCGGCCTTTGTAGCGGGTGGCCACCGCGCGAACCCAGTTATCCCAATCGGCCATATTTGCCGGTACACCGGACGCGTCAGCTGCGGGGAGGGCAAGTGGGTTGCGTTGGTTGGTTGCCCAAGCCGGTGTTCCGGACAAGACCATGAGGATGTCGGTCATGCCATTTCTATTCGCGGTCGCTAGGGCATTATCAAGATTGGTCCAGTCAAACACACCCTGTGACGTTTCAATATTGGCCCATGAAGTGCCGTTATCCCAGAGTCGGATTGACCCAAACTTGATGTCGGGCCAGACACCATTTTGGGCATCTTTTACGTGCAACCCAAAGAGCGAGTCGTCGACGACTGTGCCTTTGAGGTTTGCCGAAGGATTTTTGATGTTATCCGCTTGGGCCGGAGTTGCCAGTGGGATGACAAGGGCTGTTGCAATAAGGGCAGCGAGCAGATTCCGAGTTCGTATGCGCATCTGGACAGTCTGCCATGCAATAAAGCCGAAGGACTGGAGGGGTTGCTTGCTAGTTAGTCCAACCGGCTCAAAGCCACCACGGTGACGTCGTCACTATGCCAGCGTGGAGAGATCTCACGAATATGGGCCACGAGTCGCTCGACAATTTCGGCTGGATTTTGACGGACCGGACCATCGAGGCCCCTAAGAATTCGGATAATCACTTGGGTTTCCTCAGTAGCGTTGACCGCCCCTTGGCCTTCGAGGAATCCGTCGGTCACACCGAGAACCAGGTCACCGGGGACAAATGGCTGGGTGTGGACTTCCCACTCACCGCCAAGGGATGAAATGAGTGGGCCGGTTGCCTCAAGACTGAAAAGGTTCTTGTCGTGGGTGATACCGATACCTGGCGGGTGACCGGCATTAAGCCAATGTAATTCATTTGCTTCAACGTCAACAATGATCAACAACGCTGTCACAAATAATTCATCGTGCTTGGTTGATTCAGATGCAAGTTCGACCGCGTCCGTGAGAGTGAGACCTTTTGAAAGTGCGGCACGAATAATTGCTCTGACTCGAAGTGCTACCACATTCGCTGAAGGTCCATGACCGGAGACGTCGGCAACCATTAATGCAACTTGAGTGTCACTAAGTGGGATGTAATCCCAGTAGTCACCTGCGAGCACACCTTCAGCGGTCGCGGCTAGTCCGGCGATAGCAATGCCTGGGCAATGCATTGAACTATTGACTTGCATTTCACTTCTGATCGCGGCGACAAGGGGAGCGTCTTGGGTGAGACCCTTTCGCGCTGCGGATGCTTCATCAATCTCGCTGACAAGTTGACGCCGCAGTGACTCTGCGTCTTTTGCCAGTGAAATGAATTCCGGTGGTCCCAGTGGTTCGATTGGATGAGTGTGCATTGGGTCGCGCGTTGAAAGTTGCAAGTCTTTACGAATATCCATGAGTGGAAAAATTACCCAACGCTGGAAGTAGATGAAGTAGGCAATGAATCCTGCAATGAGTAGCAGTCCACCCAAAATGATGAGTGCTCCGAGCATGCGAGCACTCCCGGCAACCCCGTTACTTGCTTGCGCTCGCTGAACTTCAATCTCAGTTTGTAGTGTGGTTGTCGCCGCAATCATTGAATCGTATGAAGCCCACGCTTTTGCCTTGTTGGTGATCCGACTCGCTTTGGGTTGTTTGCCGTCCGCCATGGCTACCAACGTTGGCTCGGCGTCAGCACTCACCCAAGCACGCTGGGTGGAAGCTGATTCTTCAGCGAGGGCTGTGAGTGCCGGGTGGTCGGTTCCCAAAAGACTCAAAAGGTTGTCGGTCATGACTTTCGTTGTTGAAATCGCACTTTGATGGCCAGCCAACGGAGTCTCGTTGCCAGTGAGTACATAATCGGCAAGATCACCAGATGCAGCGGTTTGAGCAAGAAGTAATGAGTTCGCCATTTGTGCAGCAGGAGTGAGGAGGTCATTAATTTTCGACTGTGAACCGGAAACAGACACAAAGGTTGTGATCACCAAAATGAATCCAAGAAGGATCACTCCAAGCCCAGTACCTGAAGCAATGAGCGCTCGCCTGCGTAAGGTCATGTGTCTAGGTTACTCAATGGAATTGTCATTTGGTAGAGACATTTGGGGTTTGAAACCTTTATGGTGGCTGAATAAGCAAAAGTTTCCCCAAGTCAGTCTACGAAAAGAGCCTGCTCAAGCTTCAAACCGAGTTGGTCACACTGCAGGAGTGGACCAAGGTTGAGGGCAAGCGGATTGTGGTGATTTTTGAGGGACGCGACGCGGCAGGTAAAGGTTCAACGATCAAACGCTTCACCCAATACTTAAATCCTCGGCTTGCGCAGATTGTGGCGTTGTCTGCCCCGACCGAGCGCGAAGTAGGCGAGTGGTATTTCCAAAGATACGTGGGCCACTTGCCGACACGTGGGGAGATTCGGTTCTTTGACCGTTCTTGGTACAACCGGGCGGGTGTTGAAAAAGTTATGGGTTACTGCACACCGGATGAGCACCGAAAGTTTCTGCATCAGGCGCCCATTTTTGAGCGGATGCTGATCGAAGACGGAATTATTTTACGCAAGTACTGGTTCAGCATTAGTGACTCTGAGCAAACCAAAAGATTCGAATCCCGACTGAAGGATCCAATGCGCCGTTGGAAGTTCTCACCAACGGATCCTGAATTCGATCATCGAAAACCGCTCGAGATACCTCTTGCTTTAGCTATGGAGAGGTAAGGGCGTCCGTTGGTGGTTGCCTTTCGCATGTGTCGTCTCTTTGAATTGTCAGACCCGGTTGATACGTTGGTTTGGTGGCTATATCTACGACGCTTCGCTACAACTAACGGTTGCGTCCGGGAGCGCAAGCCGAGCGTGCGCTGATGGGCGAGTGGGATCGATTGGGGTGTGTTCACTATCGCGACCGCGTCCCAGCCCGAATACGACTTCCAGGCTCCCGAGTATGCGAAGACCGCGGCCGGCAAGCTTGCGAAGTATCAACGCCGCATGGCCAGACGTAAACCCACACCCGGCCGATTCACGTCGCACGGTTACAAAACCGCGAAGAAACAGGCCGCCGCCTGCCACAAGAAGGTCGCGCGGCAACGCCAGCACACGACCCTGCAGTGCGCCCGCAAGGTCGATGCCGCTCATCAAG
>JBDNFH010000146.1:0-49996 GCA_041689915.1 Candidatus Nanopelagicales bacterium
CAGGGATCTAGTCTAATACAGGCATACGCTGACCGGTACCGATCAGCATAAGTTCTTCTGAGTTGAGTTCTGCGGCATCCTCGTCGAGGGCGCCAATAACTGTACCCTCGAAAACTTCGCGAGCATCTTTTCCGACTGTCCATGGGATCTCGGTAAGCATACCGTGAATGTGCTTTTCAATGGTAGAGTGCTTGTCTTCCTGTACCGCGGCACTCTTCTGCACTGCAATAATCTGCAGGTGGGTTGAGAACAGCTCCATTACATTGTACTTGTTGATTTCAAACTCACGTATAGCCTGCGCTGACCGTTTACCCGCGTTGGATACGAAGTTATCGTGGATGAACTCTTCTATTCCATCCTGTGTGTGCACTTTCTGCCCCCGCTTAAATCCGGAGATCATAAACTCACACAAAATAGGCCCACCGAAATAAGCAAAAAACTTCAGCGTGGAATCGAAATGCGGCCGTACAACTGCTTGAGGCTTAAACTGGAGCTGAGCATCGTCGTCCTCCTCCTCGATGAAACGGTCAGACGCAGGAAGTAAGACATGTCTAATAATCCAATCGTGATGCGGTAAGAAGGTTTTGACGTTGAAGAAGACCTTTTCATAACATTCGATGGTCTCCGGCAAAGTCGGAATGTCGAACGCGATCTGATCGTAACTCTGTCCGGACAACAGGCGAGCTTCAATCAAAAACTGAGCCTCTGGCTCTTTGGTTGCCTTATCGTAGATCAGCCAAGCGTTGTACATGGCCGTCATGTCATACTGCAACTTTCTACGTTCGGCTTCACCTTTTTTCCAGCGCAAAAGAAACGTACGAGCATCTTTAATGTACTCGTCGTCTCGTTTAGTCGTTCGTCCGGGTGTTGGTTGACGCGAGATCATACTTAACACCCGCTTGAATCTCCAATCCGGGCGAAGGAACGGGTCTGATAGCCGCGGATCTTTCCGCATCATTTCGACAGTAATCATCCATGAATCCTCTAATCGACAATGTTAGGATCAACCGTATAGGCGATCTCAAAGTTTTTGTCGCCAACATCTACTGTTGTGATCTCCAAATATAACGCTGAAGCTCTGCGACGCGCGGTGAGATTTTGGTTGTCTCGATTCTCGTAAGATTGACCAACATTAAAGTTTTGGTATAACCCACTACCACCACCGGCAACTGAGATTGGACCAAGCAATACATGTATTACTGGATTGCGAGTTGCATAGACTTCTGGCGTTGTCTGCCAGCGTCCACCGCTACCATCGGCAGTGTAATCAATATCTGTCAACACAGTGTCCTCGCTGACGATCTCTATAACTGTGTGCGTTGTATTGTACGAGGTAACATCTGAACCTTTAACTTCGATCGTGGCTCCAAGGGTTAGTTCGTGTGCCTCGGCTTCAATTAGCGCTTTGGTTCCGCCGCCTTCCGTGATGGCGGTGACCTCCCCGTTGGTTGTGTGCAAATCGCTAGCACCGACACAAGCACCTTTACGATCGTAGAGGTTGAATGAGTAGCCGTCATCGTCCCCGGTAGTCTGCTTAACGATTAAACGATCAAGCGCACCCCGCATTGGGGCTGGCAAAACAATGCAGAACGGCTCCCCTGCTGGAACCGATTCTGCCACAACGTCTCTACTGTAAATACCCATGTGCTTAGTTCCTTGCTGCTTCCTCGATGTTGACTTCGCCTAGGTTGCCGAAGTCGTTTTCTACAGTCTTTTCCTTGAGGAATAGAACAACGTCACCTAACACCTCAAAGGCGTTACGGAGCGAATCTTCCAGCTCAGGTAGATCTTGTTTACCGTAACGGTCTTCAAACTCTTCCTGGTGCCAGTAGAACATAAACAAAATACGGCCAAGTTTGTCGAGGGCTTTCATTAAGTCCCCGAGGTAACGATCTACCAAGCTGTCTTGTCGCACAGCTTTAAGCATGCCACCGATCATTGCCGTATCGAAGACTTCTTTCTGTCCGGACTGAGAAGCCTGTTGTGCTTGCCCCATCGTATTTTGGAAGTCTTCGTGCGTATAGTTCTGCCAGATATCGTGCTGGCTTGGATCTCCCTTAGAAGAATCCATCTCAGGCACGCCCATTGTTTGTTCATCAGGGTACATCGAATTGACAGCGTTGCGGCCACCATACGATTCCATTCCCATCTGGGGTTCAGGGAAGGCAGGAGCACTCGGTCCGCCAGCTAAAGCGCCGTAGTTAGGCATAGCTGCTTTAATCATTGAACCGAACCCAGGAGCATACTTCACACGGAAGACTTTCTGAGTTTTGGTTTCAGCTTGTTTCAACATACAACCAGCAACGTGAGCAGTAAACCCGTGATCGCGGATCAGGCTGAAGTATGCTGCCTGCTTCTGTAGACGCTGTGTTCCCAGTGGCGAGCTGATTGAGACCTCGTTGTGATCGTTGTAAATCTTCAGTCGAGCTGTTTTCTCGTGGAAGAGTAGTTGAATGTCTTCCAGCCTGCCCAACTGTATCGGACGAGGATCGCTACCTGTTTCCTCGCTGCCGGTTCCGTAAAAAGCCGACGACGACGACATAATGGAAATAACGCAGCAGCCTTCTGAGTATTTTTTTGGTTTTGGTGGATCTTTCAGTTTGATAAACTTAAAGTTGCCGGGTACTCGCAACTCACCCTGGATGGCCTTGAGTTTTGTACCTTGCTTATTTTCTGCGTTCACGACCAACTTGGCACCATGCGATGAAACATAATCGTCGGAGCATCTGTGATGTTCGTGATCGATCGAAGGTAAACCACTTACACGATCGTAGGCTTGGCTACAGTGGGCCTTGAAGTTAACTTTGTAGGCACCGTCGCCGTAGTTTTCAGCGACTTCGAATGGGACCGTAGCCGAGCCATTCTTGTCTATTGCAACGTAGAGCCCCTTGGTTTGAAGCGAATCTTTGTCGCCGAGTGTATTCCACCAGTCTTCAAACTCTTTGCGTTCTTCGATCTGGTTGGCCCAGATTTGTGTGCGATGAGCGTTGACCCAGCCCTTACTTGAGTCCTGGAGACGGATCACAGTCATAAAGTTGTGTTGTCCACTATTGGAGTATGGGTGGGAAATAACCAGCATGCGACTGAATACACCTGGCTTCTCCAACACTTCGTACAGACTGGTATCGTCCGGGTTCTGCAGTTTTTGCTCTATCTGGACGTCATATGCCTTGCTGATCTCTTCGCCCTTGCGTTCATCCTTGACAAGATAACCGTTGCTTTGCAGCTCAGTTCTGTCGTCAGTGGTGAGCTGCTCTTCGCCTGTCTCATCCAATTGCTCGCCGTTCTTCAACACTGCGAAGGCCTCTTTGGTGTAAACAGACAAAGCCCCGCGATGTACCGGATGCTGCGGCAGAATGGGCTCAGGGATCAGTGAGTTGGGTCCAGCGTAAACGGTTGGTGCTGCCGCCTGCTTTGTCACGCTGGGCATGATGTTATGCTGAGAACGTACTGCGGCTGTTTTAATCTCCCGCCCCCAACGACTAAAACAATCTCGACCATAGAACAAGTCGAAGCCTCGCTTGATATGCGGCGAAGATTGTGCGAGTTCAAAAGCAGTTTTTAGAAAAGGCAAGTTGTCAGCCAAGACCCGATTCAAGTCAAACTTGGCTGCAACTTCAGCGTAAGCTGCTGGTAACGGTTCTCTGACCACAGCAGCGAAAGCCAGTTTTGTGTGTGGCTTCGCAGACGAGTACAGGACGTTGGCCTGCTTGGTCATCAGGGCGGCGATCAGTGGAAGTGCAGGCTTAGCCCAGTCATCCATACCCCGCTTGCCAAACCCATAGCTTGGACTTTGAGTCATACTGGAGAAATCCGGTTCTCGTCCGCCAAGCTGGAATGTTGACTGCGGTGAGCCTTCACCCAGAACGTGTGGTTTACGAGCCATTAAGTAGTTAACCCAGTTCTCCTTCATGGGCACAAACGAATCCTGCTTCTTGATGTAGAGCAGTTCGTGACCTTTTAGATCGCCATTGAGGAAGAACGTTGGAGCGTACAACCACTGCTCACCGACCTTGAAGCCGAATAGTCCCATGGCCTTCGTGTTATCGTCGTTGCGATCGACAAGCTGAAAGCCTACGAGAAAGTCCAACAGACGAGGAGCCTTGTCTTTCATGTAGGCGTAAGCCAGCGACGAGAATGACTGCTCAAAGCCGGATTCATTTCCTTCGTTGGACTGCTTGAACAGCCCATCGTACTTCAGGCTACGAACGTGTGCTAGAAGTTCGTTGTAGTTTGTTGCTGATTTCCAGTAGGTTCCGATATCCTGGTAACCGGCGTGCTTTGTGAACTTCTGCATTTTCATGGCTCCGTCCATGTTGTAGTTTCCTCTCGCAGTTACTTAGATGCCGTAGTTGTACATGGAATAGTCAGTCTTCAACGGCCCCGGCCCCTGTTTGCCTTGATACGCAGCTCGTCGTCCGAGTTCTTTCGGCTGTTCTTCGCCGCTCCAGTCCGCCCAGTTTTTATCCGCCTTCTTCGCCTCTTCTTGCGTCTTTAGATTTGCCAGTCGTTTGGCTTCTCCGTCCGGACTGTAAACTCTTTCTTGTTCTGGATAAGAACGCACCTCTCGCGTTTTGCCCGTTATCGGATCAGTGATCCTTCTGAGAACTTTACCTTCGTTTTCTTTCATGTAAAATTTCGGGCCGTCGGATCCGTGACCGAAACCTTCAGCTAGCGTGCGGCCCGGATTACGAAACAGGTCACCAAGAAAACTCTGCTGTCCTAGGGCTCGCCTTTGTCGTCGCCAACCTGGTGTCTCCTCCGGGGCACCTGCATTGTAACCGCCATTTGCTGTTGAACGGTACTGTTGTACGCCGTAACCGCCGTAACCAACTCCGGCTGTGCCTGCTGATGTTGCGGCTGTGCTTGCTGCTGCGCGTGCTGGCGAGAAAGTTCTAACATCTCTCCAGCCATTTGCCAGAGAGGGTCCTTGGGCTAAGTAGGGGTGTGTTCGGGCTAAGGAGTCTCCTTCACCGAATTTTGCTGGGCGTGTGAACGCTGCCTCCATTAGTCCCTTAGCACCTTTGTAGCCTTTGCTGAGCAGATTACCTGCCCCTTTGTAGCCGTTGCTGAGCGTCCTACCTGCCGCCGCCAGCCGGGCTTCCTTCTCCATCTCGGCGTGTCTTTCTGCCGCCGCGTAGGCAAGTTTTGTTATTGCGTCCATGCTATTTCTACCTTTTTAAGTTATTCAAGACAAATCTTACGCGGTTAAGGTTTTGTATGCTACAGATTCTAGCTAGTCTACGTCGCGGGTTGAATCCCGATTTATATTCTACTACTTCCCACTGTTCTGAAGAAACTGCATTAGTGCTTGCATATCTTTAGGATTAACTTGCGGCTGCTGACCTTTTAGACCATTAAATCCACCCAACATTGGTTGATTTCCCGCACCTGATAGACTGAATCCTCCCCCAAACTCCGGATCAGGGTAAGTCTCTCCAGGGATATGTCCCTGAGCGACAAGATCTCGTCGTTGCTGCTCAAACTGATGTTTTGGGTTTTGCGAGTGAGTTGGCGGAGCTGAGTGAATATCTGCCTGATACTTCTGGTTTAGTGTTTCCCAGCGTTTACGTTGGTCAGGATTCAATGTTACAAGCTGCTCTTTAAGGCGGATCGCACGCTGCGTCTGGTCTTGAGTTGCCTGTTGCTGCGTTTGACTCATCTGAACCTTAGTAGCCTCATCCATTACCTTGGGTGAGGGTTGCCTTTTACCCCGGGTGTAGAATGGATTTATGTCGTAGTTTCCATGCCACAGGTTATTCAGGCTAGCCAGACGCTTGACGCCTGCACCTGTTCCCGGAATCACCACATCCTCGTAACCAGGCAATCCCACTGAACGCGATGCGAGATCCTCCGTCAGAAGTTCTCCCGTACTTTGTTCCCTAAGCTTCTGGGACTCAGGAGACATATTGGCACGTTGCAACCAGTCCTGGTAATCGTCCCGTTGCCCCTGCGTATATTGCTTAGCCCATTCCGACGTTGTCGGACGACCAGCTTGCTGCCATTCGTTTTCCAGTCGTTGTAAATACTGGACGTATGGCCTATTCGAGTAAGCCTTGAATGCCTGATCCGTCATTTCGACTGCATGTTCCCGCACCGCCCGGTGTTGTCCCTTGTGTTGAAGGAAAGCAAGCGTGGTGTCAGTGAGCGCACCTACCGTCTTGGTAGGATTGATGAAGTTTTTTAGTGGATTACCTGCATTCTGTTCGTGAAGTTCACGCAGCTTGCGATCCACGTCACTGCCAGTCCCCACCGGATTAGTCATATGGGGATTAGCACCTGATTGATACTGCTGTTGTTCCTGGTGTCCGACCCGCTGTGCCTGAGCCATAGACTCGTTTACTTCGTTGATAGTTTCACCTGTCTGCTTGAGTCCCGAAGCTGCGATCTGCGCGTTCCTTGCCGGACTGAAGATCGTTCCCATTGCTGAGAGAGGCGTCCAGAGTCCATGCTTGCCGGTGAGCATATCCCGATACTCGTCTCCGGTTCGATCCGCATAACCGTCAAAACCTTCTGTGGATACGCCGTAGCCAGTTAGTCCGGCGTCGAGTACATAACCGGCAGGTCCGAGCCAACGTCCGAGGTGACTGAGTGCTCGTCCGGTCGGCGCAACGCCAGGTAAGTTCGCGACCTGCGCCACGGGTTTACGCCAGCCCGAGAGATTAGCGATATGCAATTTCTTCGCGTCAGCGATAGCTTTGGTGAGTTTAGCAACTTTGTCGGCATTGTTAGCCTGCCGCGCTACGGTGAGTTCGGACTGCATTGTCTGAATAGATTTAGCGGACTCCGCAGTAGCGATAGCTTTGGTGAGTTTAGCAATTTCTTCGGTATTGTTAGTCTGCTGCGCTACGGCGAGTTCGGACTGCATTGTCTTGATAGTATCAACCGCAGTAGTCGCAGTAGGCGCACCAAAACCAAACTGCTCACGAAGTAAGGGCACCCGATTTATTGCATTGCCGATGGGACCTAACCTTGATGCTCCAGTCGCATCCTGTCCGGTCATAAAGTTCTGCCAAGAAGGCAAGCGTTTACCTAACCAACCGTCCTTTCCAAATCCAGGAACTTTCCAGGCTCCAGTTGAGTGTAACAGGCTCTCCGGGGTTTGTCCTTGTTGTCCTTGTTGTCCTGGCACTTGTCCGGTTCCAGTTGGCTGGTGGGTCTGGTTTTGCCCATACCCGGCTGCACCCTGATGCTGGTTTTGCCCGTATCCAGCTGCGCCTTGCTGTCGCTGGGACTGGGACTGTTGTCCTTTTCCCATAAGTGTTTGCATTGCGTTAGGGTCAAGTGCATAACCCATTCCCAGTACACCACCGATACCTGGCATGCCTTGCTCAAACATGTTGATCATGTGTGGGGCCATATGACGGGTGGCAGGATTCGTCATAACACCCTGGCTTGGCTTGTACCCTAGCGAAAAGTTTCTCGATTTATCCAGCTGCGGCGTGTTCAGCGACTTCTGCTGCTTGATTGGATTCTGCAGCCACGGGTTGCCGCTACCGATTGGTTTGATAGGTTTCGAGATGTTACCAACACCACCGCCGCCACCGCCACCGGCAGGAGAACCGACATCCAAGCTACTTTCACCTTCGGCTTGCTTAATAAACTCACCAATGGTTAGCTGATCAGAGGCAGTAACAACTTTCGGCATTATAGTTGAGGAAGACAAGCCACCAACGCTAAACTTGCCGCCGAAGAAACTGGTCATTTTGGGTAACGGCGCTAACGGTGTTACTGTCTTCTGTTGGTCGGCTTCTTCGCTGGGCTGAATCGGAGAGGCATCTGGTAAGCTACCCAGATCTGGCTGACGAATAGCTCCACCAGGAATGTTTCCGAAATCAACTGACTTAGACAGGCTAGGAATAAAACTCGTACCGCGATCGTCACTCGTCCCGCCACGATGCACTGAGTTAAGGAGACTTTTCTTCAGGCCGCTACCATAGAACCTAGTCATCCAGTCCGGGTCGTGCTGCAACGAATACATCCCTCGAATCATTTCTGGCTCGAAGGGCGGCGGATTAGCATGCACAGTCAGATTGTTGATCCCGAACTCCTGCATATCCTTGAGCATCGACGGACGAATCTTTGTACCGATCGTGTAGTGCATCACAGGGCGTTCAAGATACTTACCGATCGCGTGTCTGGGTTCGACGATCTGATGACCTTCTCTTGGTTTCCATGTGTGCTCCAGAGTTGAGTACGGTACAACATCGTCGGGGACGTTATCTCCGTACTCTTCCGTGATTCTCGCGTGATTGATGAGCCCTCGTGACAGTATCTCGATGTTGCGTCGGTTGGATTTCAACCCAGCCTCATTCATCGCTTCCCGCATTGTGTTGACGAAATAATTTCGCCCCTCACCGATACCTTTGTACTTTACAATCTTAGCCGGGTTTGGAATCCCCTCGCTGAGAACATCACCCGCTTCAATCGTGTCGCCCTTACTAACTTTCAGCTTGTAGTCTTTACCTACATAATGCTGCTCGTCATTGATGGTTACATAGTTGCCTCCAGCCGGAGCTGGCTCGATTCGTTGTACTGTGCCGTCCAGCGTGGCGTGTGCGGCTCCACCTTTGAACGACTTTGGAACCTGGACGAGTTGGTTGATATATTCGAACCCGCTGACTCCCTTCTCTTCCCCTGCGACGCCGCCAGAGTGCTTCGCAGACATCTGCGCTTGGGCCAATGGTTCAGATAATGCCTGAGCCGCCTGCAGTCCAATCATTTCGCCTCGGCCAGACAATCGACCAGTCTCTCTAACACCGGCGTCGCGAGCGTAGATCCCTCCGGCCGGAGTACCCCCAATCATTGGAGAGCGAACCAGGATGCGATTATGTCCGAGCCGCTTGATATGTTTCAAGATCTTGGGAGTCAGGTGTGTGTTTCGAGTATAAGGACCAATATCCTTAGCAAGCAGAGCGCCTTCATTGTCCATGTCATCAGTATCAACTGGTAATCCCCGTATTACATTCTTATGCTGCTCATCTTCGTCAGCGTAATCTTCGTCTTCAACAACGAGGCGGTGGCTAACCTGATTAAGCTGTTTGGAGTTAGAGACAATCGCCCCGTTCGCTAAAACAAACAAGTGGTCGGGATGATCAACTTCGATGTCGAAAGTTCCGCCCGGACCGAGTTCTTTGCAGTCCATGTAATGAAACAAGAACTTGTCTTGACGATCCGCAGGGTCAGTGTCTTCAAGCAACGCAAGCAAACGCTCATGTTTGTCGCCCCAAGCCGTCCCAATCAACTCAGCGAGCTTAACAACTGATTCTCGGTCAGATATTGTTAGATGGCGTTCAAGGTACTTACCGTTCTCTTGGGGTTCCGCTGTGTGTAGCTGCCCGTAAATACCAAAACGATTTGCTAGCAGTTCCGCAGCTTTGTCGACAACGGGTAAAGCTGTCATACCTAAAGTTACAATCGGTGAAGTCGTGTTATTGTTGTCAGCGATACCGCCGTCACCCATAAATAACCACCGCAACAACTCTTTAACGGACTGGTTGTCCCAGCTATCGACTTCGACGGGTATATGTTTTTCCTGAGCTAACTTGCCCGACCATTCGGCTAACGGTTTCGAGTCACCCGCATCTGACTGAAAGCCTTGAGGAGGAAGCAACGCATACCAGGATACGGATCTACGCTCAAAGTCACCTAACGGGTATATGCCCACATCAACCGTTTGAACTGACTTAGGATTAGATCGTCGGCTATACGCACACTCGGCAAGTGCTTTATGGTTTTTTGTCGCTTTAACAACGATAAACCGCGTACGAGATTTTCCGTAGCGAAATCTAAACGCGAACAGCTCCTTAACTCCACTTACAAATGTCGCCGTAACTGCAATGGGAAACGTATCGCCCTGCTTATTTGCACCGAGTACTTTATCGCCAATCTTAATGTACCGGATTGCTTTCACTGACCAATCCGCCATACGAACCAAAGTATCCCCGGACAAACAAAGAAATCCGGCGTCCTGCGTGGCAAACTTAGCCGAGGTAACCCCTTTGCGGGCACCATAAGCCCCAGCCCAGTACTCAGCAGGAGTCAAACCCTCAGAATAGCTGTGCAGTACAGGAATCGGAATCGGGCGATCGCGATGATCGGAGTAAAGCAGATCAGAACCCAGCAGACTTGCCAGGTTCATTTGATTACCACGCGAACCGGACAGCACCTGCAGGGCGAGCGGGTTGCCTTCAGCCAAGGCTTCCTTGAATATCGCCTCCTGCTGTGGTTTCATTTCTTTGCTAGCGGCAAGGACAATGAGATCCCGTCGTTGTTCGTCTGACAGGTCGACCTGTTTCAGGACTCGTGACATTTCCGTGCGAATACGCTGACGTGTCTCTGTTGCAGCTCTAGACCGCCGCATATGTTGGAGCCCAAAGGACATTCCTCCGGACTCCTGTGCTGAGTCCCCTCCGACTTGCTGTAGTCGGAATGAGACATCTCGATACTTGTCAGGATGCTTTTGAGCAACTTCGCGCAGCAGGTTCGTCATGCCCTTCTTATCAAGCACGCGACTGTAATCCCGCATTTCTTTAGGTAAAGCGTCGTTGATCAACACTTGACCGAGAGTTCCGCGAATCGTCATCGATTGTCTCTGTCTAACTGAAGTGAAACGTTGTTGGAAGCGACATCTCCAGGCACTTTCTCTGTTATCCCGGGGATAATGAGCGTGAAGATCTCACCTTGCATGTGCAGTACGTTTTTCTGGGTATCTACAACCCAGACAGGTATGTCTAGTGCTTCCCCAGTTACTTTGCCTCGATACACGTACCGCTCGTCCTTTGACATGTTCTTTACGAGAAGAACCACAGCTGGAGCCGTGTCGTTAGTAGCCGCATAATAACCTGCTTGACCGAAACTTTGAGACCACTTCGACGCCCACTCCACTTCGATCGCGTGATGAGGTGTGATTACGTCAACTCGTGTCCCGTCCCACTGACGAAACTCTCGCCTTGCTGGCATAAGAGTAAGCTGTACTCGGCGAGCCCAGGCAAGTTCGTTTAGTTTATCGACTTCAACTAGGAGTTCGCGTCCTGCCAACTCGTCGTTTAGTTCTTGCCGAATGAACTCTCGCTCGTTATCTGTGATTTGTTCTGTGGCGTAGGTAGCTGCGGGCAGTAACAGCACTAAGTAAAACAGGTAACGCATCCTTGCTCTCCAAAAGTGTTTTTTAGATGTATTCAAGCTCCAACCTTGAAAACTGGACAGCATTCACTTTGCCGTCCAGCTTGGATTGAAGATATTCTGCAAGACTTGCTTCAGAGAAATACTCGTCTTCAGCGATCAGCCGTACAAGAACTGGCTGACCTGTCCGCAGTTCTTGCAGCAGGGTAGCCAGACCATTGTCGATCTCAACATAGTTGTTGAACTCAAAAGCTTTTTTTGTAAGCGACTCTTGGTTCTGCGACAGACGTATTTGGTCTGAAACGTACTGCTTGGACCGAAATGGGTCTAAGGGATTGCTCATGCTTGTTCCGCTTCGTCTTCTTCGTCTTCGTCTTCGTCTTCGTCTTCGTCTTCGTCTTCGTCTTCGTCTTCTTCTTCAGCGACAACGAAATCGTCTTCTTCGTCTTCGGCTGAATCGTCGTCGAAAGTCTCAGGTTCAGGGTCGTCCGGCCCGGCCTCAAGTGAAGTCAGCAGACTATCAACTTCATCTGTGTCATCGACATCGACGTCAGCTCCGCCGTCTGCAGCAGACTTTGCTGTCATGATGTCTGCGGGATTAACTGTAAGCATAGATGGCTTTGCGTCGTCCTGTTGCATACCAAACTGAATGTCGCGGCCACGCTCTGCGGAGATAGTCTCACGAGTTACAGCGAACTCAATCTGCTGTCGGGCTGCTGCAGAAAAATCCCGGTTGTGCAGCATTACTCTTACAGCACCAGAACCGTTCTTAATTAAGCGGATCGCTTCCTGCATTTTGTCCGCAATCTCAGCTCGCGTTTCAATTTGAAGCACAACCGCCGACTGCTTGACAGCCTGCATCTCGGAGTTAGCTACCATCGCGTACGGTTGAGGTTTTACAGACGTGTCTTCCTGGTTGGCGTAATACACGTCTGCTGAGCGAACCAATGATGGGTCTGCATTACCGGTGCCGCGAGGTTTAACCAAATCTGGCGTAATGTTTGGTTTGATTTTGTTTTTAGCCCTCAACCGGCTGTCTGAGATCGTACGTCCGATCGCCGACGTGTTGCCGGACCCGTAGATATGATCTGTGCCTCTGGTTGGTTGGTCTTGTGGTGATATAGGCTGGTTGGCCATAAGTTTCTCCTTATCTGGGTCCCGAAATGATTCTCGCACCTGACGGTGGAGCTGGTAGTTGTAACGTGTCGCAAATCACTGTTTTGTGCACTCCAAGTGCTTCCAGTGTTTTATTAAAATCATTATCCCCGGCGTGCGAAGATCGTACCGTATTCTCCGGGCCGTACTCACCGGACACCATAATCGGCGTTCCGTCGTTTAGCTCAACCATCACCAATGTCGCTTCAAGTACGATTGGTCTCGCACCAAGCACACCTTTGGGTAGGATTTTCAGTATCATTATTTTTTGTACTTTTGGATTTCAAGTATGGCGTAAGCTCGGTTAGTAATTTCTCCGAAAGGATTGGAGTAAGCTGTGCCTTGCTGTTGATGTCGGTCTACCGCCATCTTCGCACCATCACCGCCCATTGGCATTGCTGCACCCATCGGTGCAATAGGTTTGATCGCGGAAGGACCACCACCACCACCACCGCCGTCCGGAGTCATGGCTGCATTACCCGCACCGCCTTCGGCAATCTGATTGAGATCCTCGGGTGTAGCAACCATGTCAGCTGCAGGAATAGCAACTCCCATAGCATCGCAGAGTTTAGCAAGTAGTTTTTTCACTTGCATAATCTCGACGTTAATGTCGATTTTAGGTTTTAGCCCTGGCGCTGCTCCGGTCGGCCCGCCAGCTCCGCCTTGAGCGGCCATAGCTTGCTGAACAATCTGTTGGATCATAGGCTGCAACGCTGCCATCGGGTCACCGCCGCCACCGCCACCCATCATCGGATCGCCACCCGGAGGAGGGCCGCCGCCCATCATCGGATCACCACCCGGAGGAGGACCACCCGGAGGAGGACCACCGCCGCCCGCCATGGGATCACCACCCGGAGGAGGACCACCCGGAGGAGGGGCACCACCGCCACCAGCCATGGGATCACCGCCACCAGCCATCATAGGATCGCCGCCCATGACAAAGCCTCGCTTTTCATTTGGTGTTTTAGCGAATCTTGCCACGTTAGTTTCTGCCAACCCTAACAATGCCGGATTGACTGTTTGATATCCACCCATTTCATCGAACTCCTTTTCCGTTGGAACGCCAAGTAAGTAGTCTACCATCCCATCGACTGTGTTGGAACGTGCATTAGCCGAAGCATTCTGTGTTGCGACCTTAGTTATATCAACAGGATAACGTACTCGCTGCGCTGCTTGCCACAGCGTACTGTCTTTCATCACTCTAAGATTTCTATTTGATCGTTCATGGCAATCTCACCACGGGCTTGAGCCTTCCTGGCGTCAGCGATTGAGTTGAAGATACGTTTCGGTCGTTTACTTTTGGTTTTCGTGGCGTGATAGAGCCCTCCGACATAATCCTGACTTGGCATGTGCATAGGCGTCTTGAAATCAGCCAGCGATAATAATGACCGAGAAGGCAGCATCCGTTCAAGAGCTTCACGTTTGGATTCTTCGCTAGTAGGGACGTGGAAGTTCATTGCATCGCCGTCAAAGTCAGCATTGAACCCCTTTACGATCAATGGAGACACCTGCATAGTATCCCCTTTAACCAGTTTCGGCCTGAAAGCCATTATCCCGTACTTATGCAATACAGGGGCACGATTGATGTAAACAGGACGATCGTCCATTTCTTTAATCAAGGCCTCACGCGCCAGGCTGGTGCGATCTTTGATTTCCTTGAGTGCTCTGGTTAACGGCAAACCATTGCGTTTCAGTCTGCGAGCCACGAACTTACCGTAGACGTCAAAGGCTTTATCCTCAGGCAGTCCTACGCTGTCCATGTCGAAGTCAGGATTAGGTGTGATCACCGAGCGGCCGACGTTATCCACCGTCGTAGAGATCAGCTTGCGCTGGACTGTCCCGAACTTAGGCGAAGACCCAAAGACTGTCTTGAGCACGCCCTTTACACCTTTCTCTTGATTCTTTTGGTTAATGGGATCACCTAACCCAGTCACGCCCTTGAATGCGTTGTAAACCGCCAGCTGCTCGGGACCGACCGCAGCATTACCTACTTGTTTCTGCATATTGACCAAGTTCTGATTAGCCTCAAACAACTCCTTGTAGAGAAAGTTCGAGTCAGAAACTAACGGCATTTCACTCCCCATCATGGAGACAGGACGAAACGCTGGTGGCAGCACAGGGGCACGCTTGAGTATCCAGTCTCCAGGGTTCACTCCCAGAGTCTTAGCGCTCTTTAGGTAACCCAATCGGCGGTTTGCTTGATCGCGTTCGGTGGCACTGCCTGAGCTGGCCTTCGCTCGGGTCAGCTGGATCTCTCGATCTACATTGATGTCCTCCAGCGCCTTAGCGATTGCAGCTGGTCCTGTACCGTACTTGGGCAGATCATGCTCCCCGGCAATGGTCGCCTCAAACTGCTTACCAGTTAAGTTCAGCATCCTACGGATAGGTTCCTCCATGATGGGGTTGGGCATCGGCTCTGCTAACTTAATCGCCGACCAGCGTTTGCCTAAGTGGCCTCCCGTCATAGCTTTGTCGAACAGACCACCTTGGATAGGCTTCAGTCCTTTGTTCCAATCTACTCCCTCGGCCGACGTCAGATCCCGATCGCCTGCGAGTGCGTCTACATCCTTGTTGGTGAGTGCCATAACGTTCGTCTGTGGTCCGTCCGTGACGACATTGACTCCGGCTGCACGGAGTTGATTGACGAACTTCTCGTAGACCATTGGGATTTTCGGTTGTCGAGGGTTATGTCCTTGCATGAACTGCATCCAATACTGTTCATTGCGCTGACCTCGCACAGTTCCGACATCTTTCAGTGTTTCCGTGGCCCCATGGCTGAGCAGGGCATTGGTATCCATGAGAGCAACTCGCTTAGATCCGCTTTTGCCACCCCTAGCTGGCGAGTCCTCTGACGTGTAAGATCCGCCACCTCTCGCCTGGTTCTTAGATTCAGCCGTGTGATGTAGCTTCATGAAGAAACGATTGCCGGTATCGACATCGGGAATTTTTCGATCTGTGTTGGGATCGATAACAGCTTCAGTGGGACTTAGCCCGGCCTTACGCAGCTTGTCGTGGGCCCACTCGGTGTAATCAAAATCACCCCAGTCTTCCACCTTTTCTGGTTTACCTTGCATGGCTGCGAGCTTACCCAAGGCCAGTTCAACTTTCTGAGCCGGATTGGTACGACTCAGAATCCCAAGTGGACTTAGTAGAACTTGGAAATGTTGACCTTCTTTGTCGTGAGGCATTTGCGAGTCGGGAATAACAGCGGCGATAACTCCTTTATCTCCGTACCGCCCGGACATTTTGTCCCCGACTTGCATCTTACTGGTGGCTTTAACGACGACGACAGGCCCCTTCTTGCCATCGACCACATCAGTGACGATTCCTTCGTCGTGGTGATCCCACGTAATTGAGGCGTCCCCATAGCTAGACTGACCTTTCTTGTGAACTTTGTTATAGGCTCCTTCCCGTTGACGTGCTGCTAATACAAGAGGGTCACCATGCTTCACAACCGTGCCTGGCCTAATAACGCCTCGTGGGTCTAACTTACTCAGTGTTTCTTTATCAAAGCGACTTGGGAACATTCCGACGTACTCTTTAAGCCCGAGCTTGGTCTTGTCGTCAACTTCCAGGTCATGCTGATACATATGCTCAGATTCCATGCGAGAGGCAGCCGACTCTGAGATCACAATCGCATCCTCGAAGTTCTTTCCCTTCCAGGGAATATAGGCCGTGCGTAAGTTCGCTCCGAGTGCTGTTGACCCTTGTGGGTCTGTGAAGTTGGATCTCGCCAGCAATGATCCAGCGTCAAAGTGGTCTCCAGGTTTTACCACTGGAGTCTGATGAATAAACGTCTTCCGGTTGAACGGATAGTTGTTATAGATATCCAGCTCATCCTCAGTCCCATCGTCGTACTTGACTTTAATGCCATCCGCCGTCGCATCAACCACGCGGCCACCCTGCTTGGCGTGTAGCGCACCCATGCGGCTGCCGTACTCGTCTTCAAAACTTCGAGAGCTGTTCGTACCTGGCATGGCCGCCTGCACCAGCGGAGACTCTCCACCAACCAGTGGCAATGCCTGAGTCAACATACGGCTGGCCATTGATACTCGCTGACCCTTTACCATTGACATTAGCGGCACCAGATTACCGAGCGGACTGAAGTTTCCTTCCATGCGGGGAATCTCCAGATCTACCTTGTCTCTGCTTGTCCAGATTTCACGACCGTTTCTCATTGCTGGAATATGTTCGTCCTTGGACTTCATTGCCCCCGGAAAAGCTATGGTTAAGTCGGCGACATCCTGCGGCGTCTTCCAGACCTCCGCACCTTCACTGTCTTGAAACTTAGTATAGATTTTACCGTCACGCCCTTTGCGTGAGTTACGAGCCATAAACAGATCGACACCGGCTTTACCTGACTCCGGTGTTCGCAGCGGATCCATGAACCCCAGATGAGAAGGCTGTACCTCGCGGGACTCGTCAGGTATCGAGTCCGACGATGGAATGCCTCCTTCACCCATACGGCTGATGGCGTACATCTTGTCCATGATCTCAGCTGGATTGATTTCCTCCAGGCTCTGCCCCAGCCCTGAATGTAACAAGGCGGCTTCGATTTGTGGCTTTAACGACGAAGAGGGCATCCCCTGCAGGTTGCCCTTGTGTACCGCCTTCCACAACAGTTTTCGGCGTATTTGTCCGTGGTCCCTAGCCAGTCTTTCGGCGAACAGATCCTCCGGTCCGAGGAAATTCTGGTACGTTAATGAGTCCCTATCATCCACGTCGGCCTCGCCGCGTGATACTGCAATCAGTTTCTTAGTCGTAGCCATAATGGCGTCGAGCGACATACCTGTGTAAGGTTCGCCCAGCGTACGCCTCGTTACTTCAGGGTCCAACTCCATCTCCTCGAACCGCTTGACTAGTGCAGCGCTAGTCTCGGTCGGATCACCTTCGCGGTCAGCGGGTTTTAATACCCTTTCCTTGATTTTGTTGAGGGCAGACGTTTCGTCCTTCGCAAAGTTTGTCGCGTATAGGTCCGACCCCCATGCTTCCTGTAACTGCTTTGGGGTAGCCCCCATGGCTTTGAGCAGTGGCAGGAGTGGCAATTTTGCTTGGCCGATCCGCATGAAGAAGGCGCCTTTATCCGGATCGAGAAAGTAACGATGCGAGACGCCTTTACCTGGGAGTATGTTGGCGTGGGCTTCAACCTCTCCGTTATCTTTAGTACGTGTGTAGATCCCAGGACGCAGCCGCTGTTGATTTCGCAGGGTGTATTCGTTGCCATTGTGTAAGTAAGTACCTTGCTTCGTTAGAAAAGGTACAGTGGCCAGAACTTGCTTCTTAGAATCCAGAACCTGTCCGGTTACATTGTCAAGCAGCTCCCAGGTGCCACGCATTCGTCGGCCTTGGCTTTGTCCTCCCAGTACAGCCGCCTTCTGCTGGGCGATACGAAAGTCACCGGGGTCCTGATATTCAACACCCGATAACCGCAACGTATGCGTTTGATTCACAACGGGAGCGACGTCGGCAGCAGCACGGAGCACGCTGTCGTAGATATTTCTGCGTGTCGCGTCGATGTCGCCAAACTCACGGCGTTCGTCTTCCGCCTGAAGCGGTTGTGGGGCTGGCGGCGGTGTAAATGACGGAGTTGGGGGCATCAACGAGTTAGGAGAAGTAAGCTCAGTGGGCTCCAGCAGATTAGTGCTAAACTCGTTCATCAGCCACCCTCGTTAAAATTGTTGATTTGGTTGACCTGTGAACGGCACCGGAGTGGCATACAGTGGAGTTGGCTGCTCGTTCTCTCTGTGTCTTTTCCGTTGAAGTAACGCTTTCTCCAGCATGACACGCCGTTGTCTTTTACTTCCTGTTTTATAACCGGCATAACCGGCAAGCAATGCAGTTGGGATCGCGTACGTGGTGTACATTCCCGCTCCCTTTCCGACGACGTCGCCGAACGTGGCGGCTTTCTGGAACGAATCGAAAAGTGCGTCCAGATCTGCTGCCAGCTTTGTCATCTCGACGTCTTCGTCCTCTGCCTGTTTGCTTGTGACTGGTTTATCATAGGAACCCACCAGTGCCTGCCGAAACTTTTTCCGTTTAGCTGCCAACTCGTCGTCTAGTTCGCCTTTGCGTCGAGAATCCAGGAGCATATCGACGCCCTTCCAGCCGCCATAGCCTGCGGCCAGTCCACCCATCGCCAGGGTAGAGGGGTAATACCAGAGGTTGGATTTATCCGTCACTGGCGATCCGAAATAAGAGTCGCCAATCGAAGCCTCTTTCTCCTCCTGATAAGGTATCGGCATATCGACAAAACCGGCAGTTGGTTTTCGTTTTACCATATTTCGCCGCAAAAGGTTGTAGATACCCGCTCCGCCGCGAGCTGCTCCGCCAAGCCCGAAAGCCCAGAGAGCTGTACGACCGATATCGTCACTTGCATCGCTGTGCAGCCTCAAAGCCGCAACTTCGGCGGCTGCGGTTGCTGGCGTGTTAGCCTGCTTCTCTTGAGCGATCTTAGTCAGTAGACTTTGAGACGTAAGGTTGTCCATAGCTTATTTCTCCTGCACCGACAGCCGGAGTTCTGGAACCGTCTTCCAAATAGTACTCAAGCCACTCGATGTATACTTTATGATATTCTGTCTTTTCACGCCAACGCTCGATGTAGATCATCTGGAACCAGCCGTTTGCAATGCCATCCATGACTTGCATGTAGGCTTTGTTCTCCTCAGCGACTCCGGTGTTGTATGTGCCGTTCCGAGGGTCAGCTACACGGGCGATCTTCTGCTCAAACTCATCCTCAGTGTAAGTTGGAACGGCATCGCCGCGAAATGGTAAACCATCGGATTCAGATCGGCCCCAGTGGAGCTTACCTCGACCATTACCATCTGTTCTGTTCTTAAATTTGACTAAACTGTTTGCCATGGGACCTACCGTTACAGGAATACCCGCCCGGTTTGTTTGCGGTCGGTGCGGTATTTTCTAATCTGGTTATCGTGTCTCATCTTCTGGGTTTGCCGCTTGTACTCATCAATAAGTTCGCGTTGTTTCACTTCGTCTATGTCTGTGTCGTCAATATCCGTCGTTTGCGATGCAAGGAATCCTGCAAGGCCTCCGGCGATCGGTGGAGCAGCCAGCGCCAACGGAATTCCCCAACCTAAAGCATTGCCAACGATTGGCTTGGCCGCACCGCCAACAGCACCGATCGCACTGCTAAACGCATTGGCAAGTTTTTCCGCGGCTATTTTTACACGTTGTTGCGTCTCCTCTGTGGATAATCCCTCCTCGACGCACCTGGAGAGGAACCCGACCTTAAACGCTTCCCGTTCTGTAAGCATCCTTGCCTCCTAAGCTAGAAACTATATTTTCTGTCGGGCACAACTACAGACTTCGGTGCCCGGCGTTTTGCTTCCTTACGTGCATCGGGATCAGTAGGCATGCCCTGCTCTCTTGCTTGCTGGGCAATTATAGTGGCTTTCTCGACGAACTGCATCTGTCGTTTGATTTCGTCCGAGTGTGCAAAATTGGATTTCGCCAACTCAGTACGAGCCCTGCTAATCATGTTACTGATAGCATTGAGCCTGTGCAGGAACGTACGCAACGACAGTAACTTGTACTCGTTGGTAATTGTGTTCTCTAAGTGGATCAACCCTCTTTCAGCCCAGTACTTATCCCGTACGGGAGCTGTACGAGGACCGAAGTTTGCCACATTGTGAGTGCCTAGTAGCGTGGTCATTTCAAGTCATTCTAAAGTAGCTTTGACTTTCTTGACCCGCCTCCAATAACGAGTCAAGTTGTCTACTGTCTAAAGGGAGAAACCGTACGTTGTCGCACAGATATTCTTGGGACACAGCTTCAGCCTTATAAGTTTTCTCCGCAACTTCCCGCCACGATAAACGCTTGAGGTTGGGTACGGGGGTTGGTTCAGGCGAGTCGATTAAGGAATACTTCCAACTGCTTGGATGCAGCAAACTGGCCATCGAAGTTAGCAGTAACCTCATTAGCAATCGTCTGTTCGGCATTGGCACCTTCCGCGATCAGTTTTAAGCTTTAACTCTGTGTTACTTTGAAAAGGTCAGGAGGATGTCCGGTCCTCCCGACCACCGCAACTTAGTTAGTATGGGGTGAAGCCTGAAGGTGTTCCCTGGGGTCCCTGGGGTCCAGATTCCGGTACGGCTGTGGGTGTCTGATCGCCACTACCCCAACCTGTCTTGTTAAATACGTTGACCATTGAATCAATCGCAGGGGAAGCAAATGTCATCATCAGTTGCCTCAATGCACCATCAACAATGCCTTCCAGGAAGTTTGGAATGCCTTTAAGATCAATCGGTGCGATGACTTCATCGTACAGACGGCCAAGGGCTTCCAGCACCGCCTCTTTCTTCTGTTCCCCTGTGTATCCTTGGTACTTCTGTGCGAGTTGCACCAACGTAGCTATTCCATTCTGGAATAGTGTCCAGGTCTCAGCAAATGTCAGTTTGCCGTCCTCTACGCCTTTACTGTACTTTTTAATAATCAGATCGACCGCAATCTGAATGTCGTCGTAAAGTAACTTTGAACTCGGTTCCATCTTGTTCTCTCCTTGGTTTACTTGGTTTAGTCAAACAGCCTGGGCACAACCGTATTGATTATGCCCAAAGCTGCACCCGAATGTTTAAGCGTATTTTGCAGCCCAACCGGAGCTCCCGTCAAGACGTTCATCGCTTTGCCGACCATGTATCCGGCAGCATAACCCTTTAACCCGCCACCCGCGGCACCCATCATTGAACCTAATAGCCCAGTCTGATGTGCGGTTACCCAGTTGGGTCTCGATCGCCGATCTGGGAGTTGTTGTGCCGCGTATAGTGCTCCCATGGTTGTTGCTGTGGCCTGGGGCGAGGCCCCAACCTCCCACAGTGTTTGCCCCAGTTTGTTGATATTCACGTCGATGGCCGTTGGAGGTCGCCGATGGTGTTCGCCTGCGAAGGTGTCGCCGTATGCCTGTTTGACAAAATTAGAGACCGCATTCGTGTACCGGCTACTCAGGATTATATCCTCGGCTCCCTTTTGCAGTGCCTCGGCAGAGAGCGTGTCCGGAAGTTCCATAGAATCTAGCATGCGGTAGTCAGTAACGTCAGAACCATCCTGCATGTCTCGACCGCGAGCGTTGGCCGAATACATCCATGCCGCCCCTGGAGCAGCACCTGCGGCTCCACCTAGCAGGGCCAGCGTGCGCTTGAGCTTGCCCTTCTGCCATGACTCGGGTAACAGCTTCTCACCGATAGCTCCAGCGCCGTATCCAAGGCCAGCTCCAACCAAACCGGAAGTCAACGTCGCAGCCAAAGGTGACGGAGCATTCGGATACCCGTTAGGATACTTACCCGGAAGAAAGTTAAGCGCCTCACCAGTACGCCGAAGTAGCGGTGAGTAAGCTACCTTCACCCAACCACCTGTAGTTACCTCGGAGAGAGGTAGCGGATCGCCAACGACGCTGTCAGTTCCAACTGCTCGATCCAGTGCCATTTTGCAGAGTGCGACGTCCTGCTTAGTTGGAAAGCGACGACAGAACATAGCTGCTTTCTCTTGGATGGGATTCCAATAAAAGCCTATGTCACCTTGGGTGAAGATCAGTGATGTGGTTTTTTTAATGTCCCAGGCCGGTGCTGCTGACTTCTCGGACCACTCATCCACAAGTTCAGGTACGCGGCTCCAGAGCATCGCATTGATTCGGTCAAGCGACATAATGTTCCTCCTTGAGCATTACAGTCTAGCAATCAACTGCGCAAAGAAAAACGCCACCTTCGCAACAAAGATGGCGTTCTTGTCAGCCTAACGTACTAACAGCTTACTCGTCGAGAGTCGGTGCTTCGGGAATGGCACTTGATGTGGATGGCGCTTCAATAACGTCGATAGGCGCTTCAATAACGTCGATAGGTGCTTCAATAACGTCGATAGGCGCTGGAACCTCTGACGAATCAGAAGTATTCCTTATCGCACTTCCCACAGCCGCAGCCGCAGCCCCTGCAGAAATCGCTGTTGCACGCGAAGGCGAGCAGACACTGTTACAGTGCTGTCTGACATAGCTCGACTGACAACGCTGCGTACGCCGTTGAAAGACCACACGGAGTGGCTGGCAGCGACGAACCTGACATCGTCGATTTCTTGCTTCCACCACGTTGGTGATAGCAATACACATTGCGATGGCCAACACAGCCAACATGAGACGCTTCATTCGGACTCCTCCTTCAAAAATAGAAAAGCGGTAACTTACAGAGCACACTGATCACCAGAGCAGGCTAGTGTTTGGCTTGCAATGGTCATGTCTTTATCTTCGTAGTGAACAATCTGTGCCCAATCTATTTTGGGCATTGCTTCAATTCGCTTCTGGTAGCTCGCTTGGTCAATGGCTTCGTACGGTGCCATCGGATAAATGGAATCGTCGAACGGGAAAAATGACAACCCGCCGACGATATCCCAGTTCTCGTAAACCCAGTTGCCCGTAGCTAACCATTCGGTATCACGAACATAAATCGACACTGAGGGATTATGCTCAGTATAGTTCTCTTTGTAAACCTTCCAGTGCTCCAGTTGCTCGATCGCCGTCTGGTCACCGAGTATCAATGCACCCTCTGGGGCCTTGACTGGAAACTCCAATACCATCAGACCGCTGTTGTCGTAGTCGGAATGACAAGGAACTCCCTGGACTTTTAGCATCTGGGCCACAGGGTCAGTTGCATTGGAACGGAAACGGCGAACGTAATACTCGCCATGGTGTGGCTTAAAGCCCGCCGCACAGTCAAAGAACTGCGAACTGTCGCCAGACGGTTTCCCGCAGGTTACTGCAACCGACTGCGGAATATCGAGAATACGAGCCCACTCGACGTTCGTCTGTATGACCAGATTGCAGAGTGACTTGAGCCTCGACGCCAAACCTTCACTGCCGGGCTTGAGTAACGGGTGATCCAGATGGCCGAGCAAGTCGACACCCAACAACCGTTCCTCGTCGCAGTTTTTCTTCCAAGTGTCGCAGACATACGTGAAGTGTGTCATTGTGGATTGGAAGGTTCCCCAGATAGTCGCCAGTGTTACCTTCTCGATGATCTGGTCCCAAGTGTCAGTCGGACGAATCACAGCGATGGACAGATTACAAAACTCTTTGTGTCGGAGAATGATCTCGCCACAAGGGTTAACACCGAAGACATGCCGACCAACCTTACGACGTTCCGGGAAGTGCTTGGCTAACGATCCCCGATTGAAGATCCCTCGTTCACCCGATCCGGACTTAGCCAGATTGAGCCACTCGTCCATGAACTCCAACGCAGATGGTTGCTCTTCATAGACTGCGGAGTTGTTGGCCTGATTGCGCTGCGGGTTGTCGTTCCAGAAGGAACCATTCTTGCAGGTACGAATCTCGTCGTCGTGCAGATCGGACAAGGAGATCCCGCTTGCACGCCGAACGCCACCCATCTGCACAATCCGGTGTGCGTAACAGTTGACGTCGTGTAGATCCAACGAACTTAATCGTTGTCCCTGACGGCTAAGAAAACGGCTACGAGCATAGTTGTGTAGGTCCACCAAAGGTTGAGGCCCGCTGGCTCGCCCCCCTTTTATTCGGAGAACTGCACCTTCGGGCCTGATGGCCGAGTAGTCGTATGTTATGTCGTGTCCGTCCATCCAACGTTCGATGCCTGCTCTGTAACTGTCACACCAAGACTCGGTTGAGTCTTCCATGACGAAAACGTCCTTCGCAGGTTTCTTACGTTGCTTGCGTACTCGCGGCCACTTATCGACGGCATGTTGTGACTCGACAGAGAAGCCGACACCACAACCCTGCATCAACAAGTAAAGTTCTTCTGCCATGTCCTGCGGATTCTGTAGGAACTGGAACGAACAGTTAAACACACCAGTCTGACATCGCCTGAGTGCCGGTCCTGCCATCTGTACCAACCGCATCGCTGGGCTAGCCTCCAAGTTCACCAGACCTTTACGTAGTCGAGCGAAAACATTCGGATCAACCTTACCTGCAAAGTCTGTGTTGATATGCTCACGAGTGTAGTTGACGACTCGAGTCACGGTCTCTTCCCATGTCTCACGCCGCATGCTGTCCCAGTTAAATCTCGCGAACTTGTTGAACGCTTGGAACATCTGGACGTCGGCATTTGGGCCGGTAAAGTATTTTCGGTTAGACTCGAACGCAGCGATGACCTCTTGCGGTACAGTTCGCTCCTCCCTGAGCTTGCGATGTTCTTCCCGATAAATGATATAGGCCTTGGCCGCCTTATGCAGACCGAGAGCCATAAGTTGCTGCTCCACGAGATCCTGAATCCGTTCCACGGAAATCGGCGGAGTTTCGTAAGGTAAAATCTGATCAACTTGACACGCAACCTGATTCGCCTCACTCGTGATTTGTGAGAGTTCTACCTCACCGATAACAGCAATCTCGGTATGAGCTTTGAGGTAAACTTCTTGCAGGCAGTTCATAACCGCCGACGCGATCTTTGTCTGACTGTAGGGAACTTCGGTTCCGTCACGCTTGATAACCTGTGTTGTACCGTGAATACGGCCGTTACCGTTTTTAGCGGGTTCGCGCAATGAAGAATGCGCAGTGCTAAGCACTGTCATAATACTACTCCTGATTTGAGGCACACCTGAAATAACAGTGGTCAACCTTGACCACTTCCACCTGTTGATTGATCCTTCACTTTCTCCCACCAGTCGCCGTTGGCTAAATCAACAACTATAGTGGCTTCTTCGTCCTGGGGTGGCAAATGAAACATCCGAAACCATACCGGATACCCAGCGAAGAACCCTTGGATAGATATATGAGGACCATCCAACTCCCCATTATACACAGTTGGGTTATGCCACGCCAAGTCACCAACCGAAGTAAATCCTTCAAACAAGAAACTTAGATTCAAGTTGAAACCTGGATAGAGCAAACGCCCGTCATGCTGGCCACCGTAGCTCTCGTTAGGTGTAGGATAAACTGCAACAATCCAGGCTGAAGAGGGGTTGACTTCTGACTTAGGTTCCAGCCAGCGAAAGCCGAACGGTCCCATCAAGTTTAGAGGTTCTGTTGCCTCGACAGCACGGTCGACCAACGTCTTAATCCATGACGGCTCTTCAACCAGATGCTCTTCAAGTGACATGATCGATTCCTTCTGTGTTAGAACAGGACGTAGGCTACAATAAACGCATTTCATCGATAGCTAATACTGGCTTACCAGACGCTACGGCAATCACTCGAGCCTGGCGAATATCACTTTCGACGAATAGCTTTGCGTCGTTGTGTTGTGCATAAATTTTTCCCTTAGTCAACCCACGAGGCTTATCGTGCTGATCGCGATCGTCTACGTCGTTGTAAGGGCTCATCAGCAGTTGTTGGTAATTCACTTTGTTGTGTTGTAGCCACTGCCTGGTTTGTGGTATCCACCGCGACAAGCGGTTGGTGCAGACGGCGTAGATTTGCCGCTCAGGGATGTATAGTGGTTTCGTGTTTTTTAAGTGTGACTCGTAAGCCTCCGTATCGAACTTCTCTTTGGCTCCAGACCAATCGTCACACAAAGCGCCATCTATGTCCCACATGGAATCTCGCATGTCCCGGTGCCTGAAGAAGTTCCACTCGAACAACCTGGGCTGCGGTATAGTTCGATGCACAAAGTCGAGTTCGCTTGTCTCCTCTGCCTGGTAGACTGCGCCGAAGTGTACTTTCAACGGACACCTCTTCAGCTTTGCTTTTAGGTTTTTCATGGTACTGGCGTGCTGACTGCAACAGTCATCTACGACCATGATACTCCCGTTGACTGGTTTTCTGTTCTTCACTGCAGGGTTGCTGTCTCGCAGAGCTGCCATGGCAATGCAGCGGGTAGGCTGAGACAGTAGAGTATCCAACGGGACAAGCCGTACGTTTCGCCGGAGGGCTAACAGTGCTGCTGGTAACACACCACTTCGCGGTACACCAACAAAAGCATCGACCTCCGGAAGGTTCCTCTCCCACTGGAGTACATCCTGCTGAAACTCCTTATGGTTGATAAACGTCAAACTCATTTGATTGCCTTAACCCCCAAATCGATTTCACCGTGAGGCGCTCCCCGTTTACGCCTACCTATTATTTCGACACAGTTAAATCCCGCCTTCTCAACACAGGCTCGTAGATATTCCGGATCAAAGCAAGCGTGATGCCAGTTACTCTCGTCCGGACCGTAGGTAAAAATCCTACCATTGACCCAGCGCATAAAGTCACCTTCGGGATTATACCGTCGCCACTTGTCGCCAGGTGCTTGGTCCAGGTAGCATTGGACGATGTAAGCAAAGTTCGGCACCCATAGCTCCAGCAATCCTTTGGGTTTTAGTATTCGGTGGGCTTCGGCCAAGGCGTCATTTGTGTGTGTCCAGGGTACATGCTCCAGGACGTGCGAGGCGTAAACCTCGTCAAATGTTGCATCAGGATAAGGGAGCGATTTGTATCCCCACTGAGCCTCAAAACCAATGAACTCCCACCGCTCTGTCCCTACAGGATTATCCCCTGGTCCGATTTCCAACTTACGAGCCATTTCAACCTCCATAATCGATAGCCTGCTTCTTGGTAGCCTTACGATCCAAAACCCATTTTTTGAAATCAGGAATAGCCATCGACCGGATAGAGCCAAGACCTTTCCAACCCTTTTCGTAACCGGAAAGATAGACCTCGCGGGCTTCAGCTTCAGTAAGGCAACCGATTATGACCTTATGCTCGTCAAATCTCCCATCGAGCATCTGATTGATCACGAAGACCCGCTTACTTTTAATGTGTGGGCCGATAAAGACATCGACATGATCTCCGTCCTTACCCTCTGTACCCTTGAAGTAGCCATAGTCGTGAAGGAGCTTAATCGACCATGGCTTGCCACCTTTATCTTTACCAGATCGCATGAAACCTTTAGGGTTCTCGATCGCGATCCGGATTCCGTTCCAGTCCAAGTGGCCCTTCTTGTAGTTGCCTGCCTCTACCTTATTCTCGCTGGGAGACGTGTCTGTATCTCTTCTGGCCTGCAATAACTGCGCCGAGTTAAAGGCGAGTTTCTCCAGCTCGGCTATCTCTGCTTGTAGTGGCAGTACAAATAGCCCCTGCGAAGCCAACTTCTCCCAGGCTGCGGTCATTGTGACTTCTTTTCGCATTTAGCCATATTTCCTGTAAAATCCGCTCTTGACGTTGTCCCCCGTTTTAGGATATATTAGAGGAGTCGATCGGTCGACGGTCAAAGGATGGTAACCCCAGGATAGGAGTTCCGATTATGTTAGTTCTCTCCCGAAAGAAAGACGAACGCATTGTATTTGATCTACGAAATGTTGACTGGAGTCAAATTCCAGTCGAGGACAGAATCGTAGAAGTTACTGTAGTTGATATCCGCGGGGACAAAGTCAGACAAGGTGTCTCGGCTCCCAGAGCAATTGAAGTTCACCGTAACGAAGTTTTCGAGTCTATTCAAAGTGATCGAGCAGGCTCAACTGTCAGAGCTAAGCAGCAGCCACCACACTAAGCGTCTTTTTGTTTGTCGTTTCGCCCGAGGACTCCTTTCCTTCTGACAGCGACCGAGATATGGAAATCAAAAGCCCCGTCTTTGGGCAACGACGACAAACCATAAGACCGCCGCAGAGTCTGCAACTCTGGACTGTGTACACGCAGCAACCAAACGTGGGCCATCTCAGGCCAACCCGCGGGGGAAGTTGAGACTAAACCACCCAATCTGTAGTGAAATGATTTACCGCGTTCGGTGATCCGACTTGGACCGCCGAGCGCGGTTATTTCGTCTGGTCGCATCACAGTGATATGGGCATTCAACTGTTCGTTTGGTCCTGACGGCGGAAGTTCGATCCCCGGCTCGTCCATGGCAGTAAACACGCCGTGAACTAAGGCGTTAGGTACTCCCAGCATCAGCCAGTCGCCCATAGAGCCTTTCTTGTAGAACAACCGACCGGCCATATTGTAAGCCGGTTGAAGGTCGGCTGATTGCTTCACAATGCTGTTGCCAATTGCCAGGAACTCTGCTGTCTGCAGTAAAATCGTTTTGGCTGGGTCAGAATGTATCAATGACACTAGCTGTCCTCGCTGTATGATGTTCTTAGTGCGGTTGTGTTCCTGTCTTGCACTGCCTCCGGTACTTTGAAATCATTTAGCGCTACCGGGGCAAGCGGAACAGGCAGAATAAGCTGCTCCACGCGATTAAACGTCAAAATAAAACGATAACGAGCGTTTTGCTTATCTTCAACGCCTCTGACTGTGATTGCACAGAGTTCACTGCCACCGCTCTTCGTATTTATCCTAACTGTAAGCCGAAGCACGTCGTTCAGGAGTTTCTTTCGTACTTGCGGATCTTGTATTATCCGTAGATGGGTTTTTCGATAGTCTTCGGGCATCAGAAAAAGCATGCTAGTCCCTCTGACTTCTTCCGCAGTCCAACCCAGCAGCTCTTCTGCCCCTGCAGTCCAGGAGATAATCTCACCTGTGTTGGCACTCGTGACTATGGCTGCACTCTGGGACTGGTCCACGATCACGAGCCATAGCTTTGCCTGATAGTTGGCTTCGTCCCTCAACGTTTTCTCGTTTGTCAGTTGCCAGGCAAGCCATAATGTAAGTGGAAATAATCCGAAGAGCACAACAACCCAAGCTAACAAATCTCTGTGTTTTCGTCCGGATACACTTATCGAAGTCTTACTCGTTTCCATGTTAGGATTCCTTATCAGCAGAGTCGGATTTCGGGTACAGATGAATGCTGATTCCACCGCTCTTGAGCAGCTGGAGCATAAAATCAATCACAGTTGTTCCGCCGATACCTGCCAGTCCGCATACACCAAGTAAGAAGTAGGGATTAGCGATACCAAAATAGCGATAAGAAATAAGTGCCATCACTAAACCCATAATGCCGCTATACAGTACAGCGGAAACTACAACTCTCATGGTTAGCTTCTTATTAGATCGCAACAGAGCAGCCAGTCCTCCCACCGATGAGAGTGCGAAGGCTGAGATCAGTATCCCAATAGGGTCGAGCGGTTCTGGCTTAAAATCCATAAAAGCCTCCTTGCGTTTACTGCGGATCAACCGTGACACGAAAAGATGACTTCCCTGGATTCCCCGCCCCAAGGTCCGGTGTTATTCTGCCGCTAAGCAGAATAACCCTGCGACAGCCTATTGGCATTCTGCCGCTCCACCTATCGCGCGGTCTTTTCACCATTGCGATGATTCCTGCTATGCAGTGCCATTCCATGACACAACAAAAGCTCCAACCAGCCGACGCCTGCGGCTAAGCCATCAGCCATAAACATAACCATAAAATCAAATCAACATAAGACCATTTCAGTTTCCAGAAATAAAGAAAGCTGACCGAACGTCCAAGTTCGACCAGCCCCGGTGTGCCTCCAACCAAGAGGCTTTAACATCATATGCCGGTAATACCCGCACGTCCAGCGTCTACCCACTCAGTCGTTGTCTGCTTTCTTCCTGCGACTTAATTGACGCACGTAACGTTTACCGATTCGTGACAGAAATGCCCTATTGATTTCCCGTTGATCAGACTCACATAGGTTCCACGCCGCTATGAAGGCAGAATCAGACTCACTAGCGGCCTGCTGCGTTAGAGCTGCGAAAGCAGAATCAGTCGCACTTAGTTCTGCCTTCCACGCCGTCGCGAAAGCAGAATCGGCCGCACTTAGTTCTGCCTTCTTAGCCTTCCACGCCGCCATGAAGCCAGAATTTATTTCTGCCTTCTTCTCCCACCCCGCCTCACTAAATTCTGCCTTCTGAGCCTTCCACGCCGCCATGAAGGCAGAATCAGACTCAATTAGTTCTGCCTTCTTAGCCTTCCACGTCGCGAAAGCAGAATCAGACTCACTTAGTCCTGCCTTCTTAGCCTTCCACGTAGCCTTCCACGCCGCCATGAAGTCAGAACTAGGTAGCGGAGAACTAGGCAACGGAGAAGCCGATTTCGTGCTGTACGGAATACCCAGTTGACTGTTGTAAAGTTGTTCCTCCTCGTCCAGCGTTTCGTCCATTGTTTCGTCCATCGTTTCGTAAATGTAGTTAGCCTTCGAAGTACTCGGCTCATCGCCGTAAAGCGGCTGACCCGTCGTCAGCAGCTGCATCTTAAAGGCGCCCACCGATGAATATGGTGCCTTTAAGTTCTGTACCAGATCGTTACCAGCCTGCTGCGTTAGAGCGTACAGGGAGGCATCCTCCTGCTCCAGAGTTGCCAGACTGCTGTCACGCTCATCCTGTGTTGGCAGGGCATAGATTTCCTTAGCAAGAATTTTGGCCGCCTCATGCAGACCGAGAGCCGGATACGCACGCATGGGAATGTAAACCGGCTCCGCCGCTCCTAATATGTACATCGGCGATACATTGGTATTGAGCATAACCGACCCGGAACGACCTGGATGACCCGTAGCAACCCCGATCAGATCGCCGTTGGTATCTTTTACTGCTGAACCGGGTTTAGTTTCCTGTCCTGCCGGTAACTTTGCTTTATCCATTACATAGATTCCGCCATTCAAGTCCCCCAGGATCTTAAAGACTATATTTTGTTTGACTTGCTTACTTGTTTGAAATGTGTTTGGCATTGATTTTTACCTGAATTCATTAAGCAGACTCGTCGCAATTGTCGTTCGGGTATAGCTTTCGCATCACGCCGGAAGCGGACTCGCTGGTGTTGATTGCCTCCTTGTCTGCCTCGTGATACTGATCTACGATTTGCAAGTGCTTCGCAAACGAGTCCTCGAATCGTTTCGGGTTCGTAATACCGACAGCCGCCAGCTCGTCTGCGATCGTCATAAGCATAGCCGCCACGTGCTTTTCAAAGTCATGTGTCGTATGATTGTCCTGCCTGTCGGCTGGAGTCGCGGGAACTATTTTAAGATTGGAAGCTGCTGCTAGGGTCTGCGCATCCCCCAAGTAGACGTAACAAGAAATGGCCCGCATCGGTGCTGCCATAGTAGAAGCTACCAGGCATGGATACTGTGCAGGTCCAGTGCCCCAGTTAATGTTTCCAATGTCTGACTGTGTCGTATTACTCTGATTGTCTCTCTCTGTCTTTAGCTTGTAGCTATTCCAGTCTTCCGCGTTACGCAGCAGCGTCATTCCCGCCATCATACACCATACCATTCTCGATAGCCCATAAGGCTATCTTTACTTTGGAAGTCACGCCCAGCTTCTTACGGATACGTGCTAAATAAGTTTTGACTGTCTCAAACTTCAAGCCCAAAGCCTCGGCTGCTTCCTTGTAAGTCTTGCCTTGCGCCATTTGCTGTACGACGTCCTTCTCGCGGCTAGATAAAGTCGTAGTCGGCATCGTTACTCCCGTTATTTTAATAATGTTAATCCGCATTGCGGTTATTTCTATCTTCCCTGCTCGCTCTGGCGTGCGGCATGTGCTGCTGCCTGTGCTGCTGCCCTCGCACGTCGTTCTTGTTGTTTTGCGATTACTTCCGGATCAGCTGCTTCGTCCTGGCGTTCGTCTCGTCGCAGATCAGCCTTTCGTTGCTGATACTCCGGGTTTGGCAGATTAAGCTGCCAGTCTTCAGCTGGAAGTGGCGATGCAAACCATGTCGGATAGGTCTGCAGGCTGTCAGCAGAAAACGCACGGGCATCCTTACCGCAAACATCCACTTCACTGTTAGGGAAGGCATAACCAGACAACCAGCCAGCAACCTCATCCTGTCGCGAAAGCAACTGCTCCCGACTCCAGGACAGAGGCAGACCAGAGGCTAGACGACGGTGCATTTCAGCTGGTCGCCAGTTATCCCCGTTCGATCCGGCCAGAAAATAGCCAGGATGTCCTGAAATGAACTGATAATGGCGTTGTTGTGCCAGTACGGACAAAACCGCAACAGCCCAGGTACGTCGCTCACCGTCTGGGATATCCAGTGGCCAGTCTTTACGTGCTAACATCAATGAGCTTGCAGCACAGCGTTCGACGGGGGCACCAGATGGTTGTGCATAGTTGGCCACAAACAACTCGTCGCTGTCGTAAAAGTAATACAACGACTCCGAATACACAGTAGGAGCGTCATTTTTGATTGTACGCTCCAATTGCATAGCCAAGCGAACTGGAGCGGACAAATTATCATCGTCCCAACAAACAAAGTAGTCACCCTTGGCTCTCGTGGCGGCCAGCCTGGCTCCGTCAGTGGTGCTTCGAAACGACGCGAAGAGCACCTGAATCTTATCGTGAGCTTTTCCGAGATCCAGCCGAGGGTCCGTAAGAAAAGAGTGAATCATGTCCTGGTAACCATCCTGGTTCACCATAATGATTAGTTCGCGGTCCTCATAACTCTGCGAGGCAAAGTTGAGAATAGCACGCTGCAACAGCCCGAAACGGGATGAATGTGAAACGCAGATAGCAGTGATAAACGGATTCGACATAGTTTTGTTTACCTTAAACGGTTAAATGGATTCAAGTGCTTGAGCAATCTGACTACCGCAAGGGTGGCGGCAGTCAACTGCTTCGATTTTTGTTATTGGTATCTCAGTGTAATTGCCGATGCTTACAACTTCAGCAATTACATCTCGCCGCAAGACACTACCCTTAATCGCGACGCAGGCTTCACTAATTTGTAATCCCGGTGTAAGCCCTTTACTACTCAGGTTACAGCCGCGTTGAGTCATTATGGCAGAATCCTTGCCGCTAAGGACAGAGTACAAGGCCTGTTCAATCTTGGCTCGATCCAGAAACGGAAACAATGGATCACAGAATAAGTAGTTGACCACTTTAAGTGTCTGATTTTCGTCGTACCATTTTAAGGTATCGATGAAATCAATGAATGTTACTTTTGACGGATTCAACCTCGTTATCTGGATTGGCTTGGAATAGTGCTCCTGTGCCGGTATTTCCGCTTTAGTAGCTTCAATGTCGAATGCAAGCACTACGACCCTGTCCAGATCGCGAATGTCATCCAGTGTTTGAAGCAGGCGTGATAACATGGATTCGGAGCCTATCCAGCTGAAGGGTAGGGAATCGCGAACAGGTACGACTGCTATGTTTTTTTCCACTAAGTGGCTCCTGCTGTGGCTCCGCCGTTGTCTGCTTGACTGGGAACCACAGGTTGTTGTTCAAGTATCCTTACTTAGAATAGGTCTTCATTGAAGTAGCTGGCTACATCTGAAGGGACACGTGCCCTCAGTGTAGAGAAGTTCGCAATCCGATCTCGGATGTTGCGATTTTTCAGTCGACGAACCGTCGGCTTAGCTTCCGGGTACGGCGGTAGGGACAAGAACTCAAAGACACCAGCCATGACTGATGGGTAGTCCAGAAAGAGTTCCTTATAAGTGAACTCCAGCCTGTCGTCCCACAGGTTGGCAATCTTAGTTTCGCACATGACGTGATTCCTTACGAACCATGTCAGTTCCTCGACATCAACATGAACCGAACGTGGCTGCAGGAACTGCTGGCGATCGTTAACAGATTGCTGCCACACTCCAGTCTGCTGGGCCTGCTTCTTTGAAACGAAGCAGGCGATGGGATTCCGTTTAACGTGGATGACACAGAAGTCACCCGCCAGATTCCATTCCTGAAAGTATTCCCACATCTGTTGTTTGAGAATGTCGTCGTAAAGAATCCTCACTCCCACAGCCTGCTCACCGTAGAGTGGGTTATCAAAAACCTTTATGGTCAGATACTGTTCTGGACTTACCATGCCAGGAGCACAGTAATCCGGGATCTCCGCGTGACCGTAAGGCTCACCGAAGTAATCTTCGTGTGCCTCTTGACGTCGTATCCCGCAATCGCCTACCAGGTCACCATGACAAATTGCCTTTGGGTGGGATGATACTGCCGACTGAATCACTGCTGCGCCACATCGAGCTTGTCCTGTAACGATGAAGTTCAGGACATTAGGTGCGTTCTCTGTCAGTAGAAGCATACCTATAGTCTCCTTACGTTAAGCTGGTGGTTACTGAATCAAAGATGTGTTGCCTGCAGCAGCTGCTGGTCCCTCCATTTGATCGGTGCCGAGGTTCAGTCCATAAACACGTAGAGTTGAAGACAGGTAAGCCAGCAGATCGTCATTCAGCCCGTCAGGACGCATGCCCTTGTACCTTTCGACGTCGGCGTAGCCCCCCATAAACTGCTCGCGGGATTTCAAGTTGAGGCCGTGCCAGCAGCAGACCATCATGGCCGGACCGGGGAACCAGCTTGAATCGTTAGGTATAACCACCCGATTGTCACCGAAATTTCGCTCGAAGAACTCTACATCTTCGCCGGAACCCTCACGCCAGGCGGCATCGTAAAGATTGTGCTGATAATCGCTAGCATGCCTTGGAAACAAAATCGAACCCGGAATGCCGAGGCTATCTTCATGGATACATACGATAGAGTTCTTTGTGTCCACCCGGATCTGGTGGGACAGCATGACGCACTTGCCCACCTGGCGGTGAGCCATTTGCAAAGCAAGCCTGTGTGCGTGGTGATAGTCGTCGTCATCGATCGGCATGATCCATGCACCTGTAGCAGCTGCGATTCCGATGTTACGCAAAGTAGCCAGTGACTCAGGTGACGTTATAGCGATCTCGCGAACCAGAGCATGCTCGCGATTGGTGACTGCTTGTCCTGAGTTGTTGATAACCAGCAACTCGTAGTTACGGTAACTCTGGTAGCGAATGAACTGGTTGATCGTCGTGCGGCATAGACTGATCCGCCGAGGATCTGAGACACACAGAAGCACAGTCACCTTGGGAGGTGCGCATGAGTTCTCCGTGATCTTGTTGGGGGGGATCTCCGTGACCATAAGCTGGTTGGGTCTCGGTATCTGATCTGTTTCATTCAAATCAGGAGGAGAGAGTTCGTCAAACATTGCCAGTAGATCCTTCTAAAAACACTTTTGGTATCGCAAGAAACCTGATTCCTGCTAGCGAAGTTTTGTCGTATGTTAACAGGTTGCGGGTTGCTCACTCGCACGCAGTACTGGGAATATCTGTGCCTGTAGCAGTTGATCATTTTCAGTGATAACGTGTTTTGACTTTTCCCTGCAAACCATAACCGAGGTAGTTGGGGTTATCTGCAGTTCATACGGCAATAGATTTTCGCCTAGCGACAAACGTCGTTTGCGTTGACTGCCGCAACTTACACAGCAATCAGCTGCAACGGGGTCTGAGTAAAACACACGCTCATAGTGGTTACAATCCAAGCATTTCGAAAGCTCTACCTGCATATCCTGCAGACTGCGTGTCAAGTCCACTGTAGCGTACCCCGCTGCAGATGCGTGGCTGAGGCTTGTACGTGCATCGTACGAGCACGTCGTCAGGCTGAATGGAAGGCGATTTCCGTTGTGGTCTTGTAGTTCGGGTTGCGAGTCACTGTAACTTAGCCGTGGAAACAATTTATTGTCTTTTTCTAAATAATCCACGTTAGCGGTCGATAGGCAAATCACGCTCAGGTTAACCAATTGAACGTTAGTACCCGCCACCCAGTTAATCGTTAGTCCGGCTATGTGAATCAGCCGCGACCTGTCCTGACCCACAAAAACTCTTGTCTCTGCTGGAGTGCAATCCGTATGTATTACAGGCAAACCTGCAGCCTGGAAAGCTGGTCTCGGGAAGTTAGGATCAACAACGACTGAGGCCGCCTCAGCCTCTTTCTGTTTTTGTGATTCGTCTGCCCACCTCAGTGTATCGTTGGTTATTGTTAAGCCAACTCCAATTCCGCCAAGGCAGCTAGACATGAAATCTCTGCGAGACGACATAACACGTTCCTTTCCTGTTCGAGTTCGAATGAGTACACCAGAATAGATTTTGCAGTTGTACCAAGATGGGGGACACTTAGCAACGTTACTTAGCCACATTTGGTAAGCTGGCTGATCCAATAAAAACAGACATGTGATGGAGGAATAGAACCATCACATGCCTGAAGCGTCCAAGCAATTCTGGTGTCAGCTGAGCTAACACCAATTTAACATCCCTGTAATCAACCAGGCAAGCGATTGCAGTCTCATTCTTGCCTGTTTGTTTCTAAGTACCGAGCTCGTTAATCAACCGTCAAGCGATTACAAAAGTAATCTACTAATAGACTTGTTGCCCGTCAAGCCTATTTTGTGTTTTAGAAAGTGTTTTTTGAATCTCCAGCTAATCGATCGCCTGGTTGATGTCTGTGTTGTATTGGTATCGCTCGAAATCTTGTGCATAGAGTTGAGCCACGATCTTGTCGTCTCCGGGCCCGTAGTACTCCCACCACTGACGATCACGTCGCACCGTCATGCCGTTAACGTTGACTGCTTGTCCTGTTTGGTTGTGGTGTCCCAAACAAACCTGCCTCGCGAACGGCACAGCCCTGAGCTCGCTGACGACATTCCCAAGGTGAATCACTGAGTATTCGGCGGGCACTGAGGTCTCCCACCAACTGCAGGGCATAGCGTGCCAAAGCTTATTACGGAAACGGCATAGATCTGTGGAGCGAAGGAATAGCGAAAAGGACATATCCTGACGGAAGAACTGCCAAAGCGATACAGCCCGTGAGTAAGGATTCCGCACAGTGATTATGTGTGGCAGCTCCTTCCAACTTGGGTCATGGTAGATCCCGTGTTTGCAGTAAAGAACCTCGGCATCGTAATACGTAGCCTGAAGTGCTTTGATTACGGAGGTGCTACCTGTCTTAGGTGGAGCGTAGTAAAGGAACTCGGGCGTTGACAGGTGGATTAGTGGCATTGGTATTACTTCTTCTTTAGATTACGGTGATACGTCCTGCTGTTTACCCCAACCAAGGGGTCCCACAGAGAGCCGAAGTCCACAATGGAGAAACCTTTGCCGATGATCTTGTTATAAAGCTCATCCAAGACCAACCCAGCGGGCATACCTGCGGAGAGTGCAACCAACACTTGATCGCCATCGTGGTCACAGATTGCTGACTTGATGTCCCGAATGATGCGGTCCCTGGATAGGTAGGCATCATTCGGTGGCACATCGATAAAGGTTTTATACTGAATGTAATCCGGTCGCAAACGTTTCAAATGATCCGGACCAACCATTACAACATGTCGATCCTTAATAGCCTCCAACACGTCGTTCAGTCTGCCGTTAATGCTGGCCTTGTGAAACACGTCGGCGTCATACCAAACCAAATCATTGAGCTTCTGTTTAGTCAGCCAGGTGTGGATCTTTTCGCCGAACTGCTTTAACGAGAAGTTCTGCATACCAAGTAGGTACTCGGGCCGACGTCTTAACACTTCTCCAAGGTCAACGCCCATCTGCGGGAAGAATCTGTGACCATCACAGTTTTGACCGCGTCCAGTATTGAGCACTGACCGCCACTCCCCATCACCCCAGCGACTGAATCCAAATGGCTTACCTGTTCGTAGCTTGTCCAGCATGCCCTCTAGGCTCGTGTTGTTAATCATCCTTGATTTCCTTTTCGCCCTGCACGGCTGTTGCTTGTCATCGCTTTGGTCTTAGACCTGTCGGTTGCCGACCCCGCAACGGAGCAATGTTTGCTGTGGGGGTGGCATCGAGATTGAGCCCAATGGCCATACCAGAGGAATTACGCATCGGCGCTTCGTGCATCATGCCAGAAGCACGCCGTTTGTATTTACAGTGCTGACAATCACATGTCTTGAAATCGTGGCTGTCGGTGGGAAGTCTTGCGCTCATGGAAGAGAGTCCTCAAATGTCATGCGGTAATCGAATGCTTGAAAATCGTCAGCCCACAGCTCACGAACTTTCTGAATAGCGTAATCATCATACTCTTCCCACCACGGTCGCTGATAGTTTGATTCGTGTATGCGGACTCCCACAGCCAGAGGTCCCTTAACGAAGGGCAGGGAATGAACTTCGAGCCACAATCTCTCATGTGCGATCACACGATGAATAGCAGGCACGTCCTCGGTGTAATAATGGCAAGATTTATTCAGTAACCACTGCTGAACTCGACCATCCAGCACCCAGTCTTGGAATGAACGGTCATGCCCCATGATCTCCTGGACATCAGGATCGCGATCGGGATCGTGTTCCATCGCCCGCTTCCACAAACTGATCATGCGGGGGAATGGGTTGCGAGTCACAATAAAGGTGTAGTATCCGGCGAACTCAGGCATCCATTCTGTCTTGTGCCCTGCGTCTTCGAAAGACACAACCTTTGCTTCGTACTTCTCGATAAGAGTTTTGCTAATCGCACCGGAGGCTGTGCGAGGTGGCCTCAAGTAGACAAACTTGTATCTATGACTTACAAGCATCTTCCTTCTCCTTGGCTGCCCTCTTTGTAGCCCAACCGCCGTCGTTGCGAGGATCGCCCTTGGTGCGGCCTGTGCTGTTGCCTGGTCGGCAAGTGTATTTGTCAGTCAGGTTAGAGCGTTGACAGTTAAGCGTGTCGCCGTCCTTGAAGTAAATATGACTGTCTGTATTATGCACCACGCGGTGTAACCTCAGTACGTCGTAGTTGGTTTTATCATCTGCCTTGCTGTGTTCTTGTGGAACTTTGCAGATGACATAACCTTGTGAATACCGCCAAGCTTTGTTTGCCAACCGACGATCCTTGTCCGAGATGATTGCTTCCCTACCACACGGAAGCGGTATCCTTACCGCCATTGCCTGTTCTCCTGTTACTTCATTGCTGGTGTCTGCTCATTTAGTTTAGTGCCGCAGTAGCAACAACAGAAGACCTCTTGATCGAACGAAGGCTCACCGCCGCCTGTCTCGATCGGTGTCACCCAGCAGTCTCCGTTCCAAATGAACTGCATGAACGCCAAATGACAGCAAGCAGGATTATCGAACTTCTGCTTGTTTATTTTCTGTTTGTCCTTTGGAATCGCCCTTGGTTGCGTGCGTTTAAGTGGAGTTGGTTTCGGTAACGGTTGGCTCATTGTCTGGTCCTGGGTGTAATGGATTGTTAGCGACACATGCCTTGAAGAACTCAAGCCAGCGTTCTGTGTGTTTCGTTAGTGAGAGATCCTCTGCTGCAGCCTTCCCGGCCTCGATTAACTTAGGGGCGAGATTGTAGTACGTATCAATCACGTAATAAGCAATGAGACTGGCTGTGGTTGAAGAGTCCAGCCCTACATTAGTTCCGGCCTCTGGGTAATGATTAACGATCCCCAGCGGTCGATAGACCACAGGCAAACCAACATGCCAGGCTTCAATCACTGAGTTACCGCAACCTTCCTGCTCTGACAAGGACAGGTAGACGTCAAACGCTTTCAAAGTATCACCAACAGCGACCCCGGGGTGGTGCCAGATAAAACGACCAGGCAGCCTCTGCTCCAGTCGCTTCTGCATTAGCTTACAGTAGTCATCCAGGGAATCGTTAGTCGGCGTGGCCAGAACTAAGACCCAGTCATCCGGCAACATAGCCACAGCATCGACCATACGTGTAATGCCCTTCTCCGGACTACATCTGCCGAGGTATCCAGCTACCTTCTGGTTATCCGTAAGTCCCCACTGACGCCTTTGCTCTTCGCGTCCGATCGAAGCTTTCAGCCGATCGGGATCGTATGTGTTTGGGATTACTGAAACTTGATCCCGGAGATCTCCAGGGTAGTTGCTCAGTCCATCCTGGGAGACCGAGACGTAGTGCTGAGCGTAGGGAATCGCCTCTGTGAGCCAGCTTCTGGTGTATCTACAACCGATGCCACCCCGGCAGGTGATAATCATGGGGACTTGGTTGTCTTTGAAGTTTCTCGCGTAATGGCATGGGCCCCAGGCCAGAAGCAAATCACACTGTTGAGCCAAAGACTTCACCGCATCGTGGGTATTCGGAAAGCGAAGCAAGTTCGGGGGTAACTCGCTATTTCCGTTGTAATGCACATAGATGGGTAGCTCCAGAATCGTTGTGTCCTTAAAGTCCGGACCATCAACCACCCACTGAGGCAAACCTTGAGCCACAGCTAAACCTACAATCTCAACTTCGGTTCCAACCATGGCAATCGTAAGATTATTCAAGCTCTGTGTCGCCCCGCCTACAACCATAGTTGGTGTCACCAGGCCGACGCGGATCTTACCTGCCGTAATAGTCATTGTTGTCTAACCCTCCTCGTCGGGTGATTTTCTGTATTAGATGTTGTAAGCGGATCTTCTCGCTATCGTTGATCAATGAATGCAGAATCACCGTGCTGGTCATGTTTTGTGTATGGGACAGCCATGTCCCCAGCACCATCGGCACATGCAAAAACGGGCCAACCTTGCTGAGCTTAATGTGCATATCCCGATCTTCGCTCGTGGCGTATGTCGTGTAATCGCCGACAGTGTCTTTGGCTTCAGTACGAAACAACCAGCAAGGCCCAATCCCCTGCCCCTCGATAATATCGAGGTGAGCATTTGGCCGCACTGGAGAGTAACGTGTCTTACCATTCTCACACCGCAGCCAGTCTCCGTAAGCCATAACAACCCCGGGATTATCATCCAGGGCATTGCTCAGGACCTGCAGCCATTGGAAGTCAGGCCAACTATCCGCATTGTACCAGGTACAGTACACCCCTCGCACCGTACGGAAGCCAACGTTCAACGCAAAGCTGACTCCAACGTTACCCTGCAATCGAATCAGTCGAGCTGCGGGCCAGTCCTGTATTAGCTCCTCCACAATATCTACTGTGTTGTCCGTCGAAGCATCATCTACAAAGATGACCTCGTAGTTCTGCAGGGTCTGATTACGCAGAGCCATAATCGTCTTCCGAATACGTTCAGCTTCATTGTACATCGGAATCACGACACTCACCTTGGGCTGCGGCGGTCGGCAGACCAGGTAGTTAAGGTGCTTCTCCCATTTGTTGGCCATAACCTCGGAACTGAAATGACACTTGACCGCAGATCTTGCCGCACCAATCCGAAAGTCTTTACGTCCGGCAATCGCAGAATACGTTGCAGACGTCAAATCAGCCATCGTGAACTCTTCAGGAATCATCCAGGCAGGTTGTGGGCAAACTCGAAGCAGCTCGATCGGGATCGTGGCAGGTGTTGCGACTACTGGTACGCCTAGGTACATAGCCTCCAGTCCTGTGTAACCGAAGCTCTCCTGTCCTGATACACAAATCATGGCGTCTAAAGCGTTGATATGCTTTGCTACGTCTAGCGTCTCTTTCACGTGAATAAACCGATGACCGCAAAGCCGTGCGGCTTCGTTTAGAACGTCTTTCTCCTGATAGCCATTTCCGATGAAAACGCAATGATATTCGCTCGGCAAATCCTGCACCAACCTTGCAATAAGATGTGGGTTCTTGTCGAAGACCATTCTCCCGACAAAGCCCACAAACTTAGCCTTCCGGTTGCTGGGGATATTCCACACCCTCTCACGCATGTGGCCTTTGTTGCAATCAACCTTTAATCGGCTGAAGTCAATACCGTTAGAAATGTTTTCGATGTAGGTTCCAGGCAGTATAGCTGCAGCCCGTTCGCTAACACCGACAAGCTCGCTAACTCCCCCCTGGAACACCGCAGTAAATATCTGCTGTTTAACTCGCTCGTTCAGTCCGTGGACTGCGTACAGCTTAATTCCTGTAAACTGCTTCAGCGTATCCATGGCCGTACTGGACTCTGCCCAGGTCAACAATACATCTGTCTGAGCCAAAGCCCGTGCTCTCGCTTCCAGGATTGAGGAATACTTCGCTTCAGGCGGTAGATTCTTTATGCTCCGAGACCCGAATATCTTCACACCCAGCTCGATCAGACTGTTGGCCGCCTCGGTATCAACCTCGCAATTCGGCTTCTGCATTAGAATGTTGAGCTGCACAGACTTAAACGACTTCGCCAGAGAACGCAGCCAGGTATCCACACCACCAGAAACCTGAAGGAACGGCATCAGTACAGTCAGACGAAGTTTCATCTCCGGACGAGTTTCCCCTTGCAGGGCTGGCACTCTCGACCTTGGACGGCTACGAATCACTCGCTCCAGGTAGTCACACCAACGCTCAGACATAATGGTTGACGTAAAGTGCTCCTGAGCGACCTTACGTGCTCGCATAATAACGATTTGGGCTATGGGTTGGACCGCAAGCCTGACTGCGTCTGCCAGATCGTCTGTGGTTGGATTTTCCGGCACCGAGAACACGAGCTGCCCGTACCTCGCTTCCAGCTCTGCAACTGCCCCGACACGAGTGGCCACGACAGGCTTACCCGCTAACCAGGCCTCGATCATTCCCAAAGAGAAGGCTTCACGTTCAGAGGCCAACATGAAGACATCGATACCGGCCAACACCTCAGCGATATTCTGCACAGGAGGGTAGAACTGTGTGCGTCCAGGTAAATAGACCTCACCCCAGTTCACCAGCTCAGCATCAGGCCCGACACCTCGCCCGTCACAACCGTAATAAACAGCTCGATAGTTAGACCCTAACGACATCAGGGCATACATTGCTGCCTGCGGTGACTTCTCAGGTGTCTGACGCCCAAGGTAGCCGATGACGACGTTGTTTCTTGTCATTCCCCAAAATTCACGCATACGTTGTCGATCGCCTGCCTGAGGCTCACAGCGTTTTGGGTCTACTCCGTTGTAAATGATTTCGCAGGGTGATATGCCGCTAAGATCACGGCCGGTGAAGTATTCCTCGGCTTTACGTGAAACTGCAGTGATATCCGTAATCCCTTCAAGCTCATGTAGCGGTGTCTCCCGTGCTGTGGTGTGTGCACAGAAGATTTTCGGGACATCGAAGCCGTCCAACCAGAAGCCCATCTTCGGGCTACCCCATGTGATAATGGCTTCCGCATCCTTTGCCGCTGCAGCAACGACATCCTTGAAGTTCACTGTATTCACCAGCTCGAAGTGCCCGTAATGAAACGGTCGAGCATGGGATGGGCGGTTCAATCCAAGATCCGCTCGCTGCGTGAAGGCTTTACAGTACTGCGTCAGTTCCGACATAAGCCCTTCGTCTGCACCGCCAAAACCACTAACAGCTACGCCAGTCCAATGAATACGTTGTGGATCTGAATGCTTAACCAGATCAACCAACCATCGTTCTGCGCCCCCCATGGACATGTTAGGGGTCACGATTGCCACGCGGATCATCTTTAACTTCCTTTATTTACCTGGCTGAGGCCTTAGAACCTTTCCAGGTGTTCGGATTCTGGGACGTAGGGTGGTCTTGCGAGGCAGAGCAGTAGTAAAAAGACAGCAGAAAGCATCACTGCCCCTAACAAAATGAAGGCAATGCCGCTGACCGTGTAACGTAGAATAGCCAAAGATTCGCTCCTCGGTAATAACTTATGCGGACTTAGGGGCTCGCGCAGTAGAGTCGCAGTGAAGAGACAGTCGTTCCCGCCACAAGCTTTCGACACAACACTCAGACTGCAGGAAGTCCGCTTCATAAACATCGATCTCGAACAATTTCAGATGAATCGGATCATTATTGACCACTTCAATACCTATAAACGGCAGGTCAAGTTCAAGTTCAAGTTGGGAGACCTGCTCCTCGATAGTGTGTCTGATCAAGTGCATCACGCCGTCGACCCTAGCTTTATCTTCGCTTTTGAGTAGTTCCAGCCAGACTTCGTTCGTCCAGTTCGTCCAGTCTTCGGCCAATCGTCCCAATCGTCGGGTTTCTGGTGCTGAAAGTTTCTCTTCATTCTCTTGCTTTGCCTGCAGGTAGGCGATGTAGTGAGGGTGCGCGTGATCTGCCCAAGGCAACAACACAGCTTTGCCTTGATTTGTTGCGGTATGATTAGCGAATAATTCGTCGAGAATGATCTGCATTTCGGCTTGGTTCTTCCAGGCACTCTCCTGGATATTAAGCATGGTTACTTCTTTGCTATCCGTAAGTAGCAAAACCTGCCTCGCGGCCTCTTCTATTTGCTGACGGAATCGCACTACAATCTCGTCCACAGTCCCGACCATAATGTAGTGCTTTATTGCGAATGGTGAAGCCAACTGCCTAGCACCTTCTTCTCGCTTTACGTCAGGGATGATGTGAAACCAAGCTGTACCTGCTTCCTCTTTAATACCCTTTTGGGTAACAGTAGGTTCGATGTGTGGGTGACTGGCTGGGTTGATTATTGGCAGTGCTGCCCCTACAACGAGAACAAGACGAGCAGTTTCCAAATCTGGTTTTTGAATCACGATAGTGTTCCTTCGTGTGCGGTTAAAAATAAAAGTGAGCAGGATGGTTGCAGCGAAGTGGATAAACTAAACACCGCATTGTATTCAGTCAACCCGTATAAGGCTCGTACCTACACTCCGGCAGAGAAGCCTACGCTTATAAGTATAGAGTGGTGAAGGAAGCCAAGGCGCCAAGAACCACGAATTCTACCTCTAACAACCATCCAGGCAACAGTAACGACGAGGTATTTCGCCTTGGACTGCCGCATGATAGTCACCCCGAACAGTGACATACAAGACGCCCAGTGGTTTTCACAGCAGGGAGATCACCCCACCTCCTCGTCCAACTGGGCCACATGCTCACTAAGTGTCTCCTTTTGTACGTTATCGCGTTCCATGCAATCTTACGAGCACTGCGGCCAAGCCTGTAAACGGCTACAGTGAGACACCCACCTGCGGGTGTCGAGTTTAATGTTAAGTGATTTGAATCTCCTTACTACCGTTGAAAATGTTACCGCAGGCCGGTACTTGCAGCGACTTGTCTAACCAATCGAAGTGTTGCTGCAAAGAGGCCTGTCTCAATGCCACACGAACATTGACATCTCGTTCCGCACGTTCGTTTCCTGTCCCAATATGATACACCTCTCCGATACATGCCGTCAGGGCATTCGGAGAGGTTTTCCATTGATTTTCATATCCGGGAATATCGTGACCCAAAAGACGCAGCAACGTCTGCTTCTCGGCACGACCAAATACCAGACCTTCATCAAAGCGAAGTTCACTGTTCCATGCGAAAGCAGGATGACACTCGGTAAATTCTGACGTTGCCATCAAAACCCCGTCATCCAAGTAGCTGCGTATCGTTGTTGCTGTGTAATACTTCCGCTGATGTCGGGTTTCTCTCTGATCCAGAGCATGCCGACTGAGGAACAGGTCCCAAGCATCTTCAGTCCACATACAGTCACCATCCATGACGATCGCCCAAGAGTATCCCATTCCGAAGGCCCACTTTAGTGCTGTGTTACGAGCCTTATTGATACTAATACAGGCTTGAATCTTTTCGTCAAAGTTACCGGCTGCCAGATACTCTTTCTCGTCAAAATCCAGCGCCATGAGTCGCAGCGGTTCTCCGGTGCTGTGCAGGCTATTCAAGTACTGACTCTCCAGCTCTTTGTCTGTGAGCTTGTTCAAGACCCACAACTTATCACCGTACGCCAGATCGGGTTCGGTTTCGACGATAAATTTCAGTGATGTGTTTCGCATCCCGGGTATATCTCGCGGCGGTAGCGCGTTACCTAGGATGCGAATCACAGCCCACGGAGATCTGACCAGCCTATTCTCGTATGTATTCTTGCAATGCCTTTCCTCCAGTTTGTCGATCTCCGTGTCACAGAAAACCTCCCCGCCCTTTAGGAACTTCACGCCGAATCGGTGCTCACCGAAACGATTAGACACCCAGCGGGCCGATTCCTTCTTTCCTGTTAGTGGATTCCACGCCTCCTTCATCGTCGCAGTCATATTGGTTCAATCCTAATCGTTTGCGAATAGAGACACACTGCTTCTGCATGTCATCAAGCATGCCCCATTCTGGTGTGAGAGGTTGTTCGGAAGGTAAACCCCTTTTTACTTGCCGTGCTTGCCACTTACTCAACGACACAGCCGTCTGCAGTAGGATGGCCTGAGTTTTGAGTACATCGCACTCCTGACGCTCTTCGTGCTCCTTCGCCAGCTTGCATGTGTCGTTGGCGATTCGCTCCAAGTTGTCGAACACGGCCAATCCGTTTTTCCCGCTCTCAGCGATCACCGAGCGTGCTGACTTAATCATCTCCGCCAGATACCTAGTCATGTCCCGTACGCTGTGATGATTCGGGTCACTGAGGTAATGTAGCGATATGTTTTGGTTGTAGTCCAAGCTGTGTTCCTGTGTCATCAAAGTTTCCTACCGAAGGAGCACGTAGCATCCGACGTTCAAAGTCGTTACGGGCACGATCGTAATGCCGGGCTTGTTGTCCGGACCAGCTTCGCCATGTACTGTGCCCAGGGAAGTACATGTAGTAAAGACTGCGACGAGGTCTGCCGCCCTGCCACGGAGTATTGCCATGCACAATGCACTCAGGGAATAGCATCACATCCCCGGCGTGTAACTCCGGACAATCAAACACAGCCGGATCTGCCACGTTGTTGAACAGCTCCTGCCCGATTTGATAGCCCTCAGCAGGCCACCAAGAGTGATGACTGCCAGGAAGCATACAAATGCCTCCCATATCACCACCCTGGTCGTTCAGGGCGATCACACAAGACAGTTGGCCGTGACAGATGGGTCTTTTACCCCGAGACAACCATAAATGGGCTCCTGAGCTGCTGGTGCGGCCACCGTGGATGTTAGTCTGGGTCGCAGTCGTCTGTTGAACGCCAAATGCGTGATCCATGCGGAAGTAATCGCCAACGACGTGCTGTACTATTGATAACACCATGGGATGCTGCATCATGTCCAGGAACAGGTCATCCAGGTGGAAGTAAGCGAACTTCAGCATGGGTATAGCTTCGTCTCCGAGGCTGTTGCTGATAATGCTGTTGGCTCGATGGATCGTCTCCGGCGAGAACGCCCCTCGCAGGATGACGTAACCTCTGGTGTCCAGCAGGTACGTTGCTTTCTCGGGTGTCGTTGGGATCGTCATAGGGCTGTGATCATTTTCTTTAGCTTTCACGGATTCACCTTTGCGGAGTACAGGTATGTGTCGATGCAACTATCCTACCGCAGCGTAGTGTAGCTTGGCTACAGCGCAAAATGAAGAGCACCCGACTATCTAGCCGAGTGCTCCAGTGTTACTTATCGAGTGTGACATCGCCTTCTATGGAAGTGGTGGTGGAAGTGGTGGTGGAAGTAGTAGTTCTGCCGGTTCCTCGACGGGCAGCAAATCTAACAGAATACCCGTGCCGTGATCAAGTCGCCGACAGCCGTCTTCGAAAGTTCCAGTACTGTATTCTGCGTCCCAGCAGTAGTATCGTCCTGGAAATTGTAAGCTGCACCGAAATCTCCAGGTTCCTGGTCGCACATCGCCCTCTAATAGTGTTAACCGCTGGAATAGCCTAGGGGTTGTTATTGAATACCACAGACGCACCCGCGGTATTGTGCCGAGCCTAACCTTACCAAGACTGAAATTGTAGTTCTTTTGATTGTCGTCTTGGGGTCTCTGCTGCTGTAGCACCGCTTGTGTGAGCTGCATGGCGTAGCGGATATAGCGAACCAGCTCGCCCGGCGAGTTAATTCTGATCGCCAAGGGTTGTATGGGTCCAGCCCCGCTCCGGTAGCTGTGAGACGAAATCACTTTCCCGTCCTCGTTGTAGCGGAAGCGTGGATCATTCGTATCTATGATTTCGAACTTGCCGTATGGTTCAAATTCCGCTTGATGGGCTTGTAAATAGTTGGCGACCATCCAATTTTGTTGCGTGATCTTGTTGTCTACGTGTTTAGGGTCCGGTATCCAGACGTAGTACTTAAACGTCGGATAGACCACAGAGTCAGGAGGGGTCTCGGCTGGTGTTGGTAAGAACATCCCAACTTGTAAAATCATGCTGAGTACGAATCCCATAGTCCCTCCTTGATTTCAGATAATGACTGAGGCTGTCATCCTTTTATTCCAAAATGTTTACAATATAAATCCCAATATTCAGTATCTGTAGCAATAATTGCTTCAGCTTCAGTCCAACGTTCTTTAATGATATCTCTTGCATATAAATATGCATATTCAGGTTTTGTGGCAATACTTGGTTCGCCTTCAGGCCAACGTCCTTTGACAACATCTAAAGCATATAAATATGCATAACAAGGATGTGTAGCAATACTTTGTTCGCCTTCAGTGAATCTTCCTTTGACAACATCTTTAGCATAGTAATGTGCATAATAAGGATCTTTAGCAATACTTGCTTCAGCTTCAATGAATCTTCCTTTGATAACCTCTAAAGCATAGTAATATGCTCTATAAGGATATTTAGCAATACTTGATTCATATTCAGGGAATCGTCCTTGGATAACATCATTCATATGAAAATCTTTCTTTGATCCAAAATGTTATTGTCTTGCATTATATTGATTCAGAGAATCATACTTTAATTGCCAACAATTGTAATTGGTCCAGTTATCCTTTTATTCCAAAATGTTCACAATATAAATCCCAATATTCAGTATCTGTAGCAATCATTGCTTCACCTTCAGGGAATCGTTCTTGGATGATATCTATTGCATACCAAGATGCATATCTAGGAACTTTTGCAATCATTGTCTCGCCTTCAAGGAATCTTCCTTTGACAACCTCTAAAGCATATTCATATGCAAAATAAGGATTTGTAGCAATAGTTGATTCAACTTCGGGGAATGGTCCTTTAATGATGTCTCTTGCGTGATAATACGCTTGTTGAGCATTCATATTAAAATCCTTCTTTGGTCCAATTATACTTTTATTCCAAAATTTTTCACAATATAAATCCCAATATCTAGGATTTGTTGCAATAATTGTTTCGCCTTCAGTGAATGGTCCTTTAATGATATCGACAGCATATAAATATGCATACAAAGGATCTGTTGCAATACTTGTTTCACCTTCAGGGAATCGTTCTTTGACAACATCTTTAGCATAGTAATGTGCATAATAAGGATTTGTAGCTATGCTTGACTCACCTTCAGGAAATCTTCCTTTGATGACATTTTTAGCATATTCATATGCATATTTTGGATTTGTAGCAATAATTGGTTCAGCTTCAGAGAATGGTCCTTGAATGACATTTTTAGCATACATATATGCATAAAAAGGCTCTTAAGCAATACTTGATTCGCCTTCAGTCCAACGTCCTTGGATGATATTTTTAGCATACCAGTATGGGTAAAAATGATCTTTAGCAATCATTGCTTCACCTTCAGGGAATCGTCCTTTAATGACATCTAAAGCATATAAATATGCATATTTCGGACTTGTTGCAATAATTGGTTCACCTTCAGGGAATTGTCCTTTAATGACATTTTTTGCATGATCATAAGCGTCTTTTGCGTTCATATTAAAATCCTTCTTTGATCCAATTAATTTCTTCTTTTAATCCAAAATGTTCACAATATAAATCCCAATATTTAGGCTCTGTTGCAATAATTGCTTCACCTTCAGGGAATGGTCCTTTGAGAACATATAAAGCATAGTAATATGCATAAACTGGATCTTTTACAATACTTGGTTCACCTTCAGGGAATCGTACTTTGATAATATTTTTAGCATACCAATATGCATAATAAGGATTTGTAGTAATACTTGGTTCAGCTTCAGGGAATCGTCCTTTGATAATATTTTTAGCATACCAATATGCATACATTGGATCTGTTGCAATACTTGCCTCACCTTCAGGAAATGGTCCTTTGAGAACGTTTTCAGCATATAAAAATGCATATTTAGGATCTTTTGCAATAGTTGATTCAGCTTCGGGGAATCGTCCTTTAATGATGTCTCTTGCGTGATAATACGCTTGTTGAGCCTTCATATGAAAACCTTTCTCGTTGTGATTGAATATTTTGGTTCAACTGCTATTAAAAACCTTCTTTGATCCAATTTATTTATTATTTTATTATTTTTATTCCAAAATGTTCACGATATAAATCCCAATATTTAGGATCTGTTGCAATACTTGCTTCACCTTCAGTCCAACGTCCTTTAATGACATCTTTAGCATACCAATATGCAAACCAAGGATCTTGAGCAATAATTGCTTCACCTTCAAGCCAGCGTCCTTTGACAACATCTTTAGCATATTCATATGCAAAATAAGGATTTGTAGCAATACTTGATTCGCCTTCA
>JBDNFH010000147.1:0-3095 GCA_041689915.1 Candidatus Nanopelagicales bacterium
ACCACAACAACCACAACCACAACAACCACAACAACCACAACAACCACAACAACAACCACCTAAACCTGAAGACCCGGCTCAAATCTACATTGATATACCCCCAGCAAACCCTGAGACATACGAGACTCAAACTGAGCCTGAGTGGCAGCCCGCCCCTGACTGGCGCCCAGCAACACAACAAGAAGCTCCTCCGGCACCACCAGCACCACCAGCACCACCGGCACCACCGGCACCTCAACCAGAGAAAGCCCAACCAGCTACAGGGGTAAGTCAGGACTTCCTGAAGGACTGCCCACACTGTGGACATGATCTGGCAATGCCTTCAGTGGCAATGCCTAGCCACGGAGAGAAGCAGGCATTCCTGCAATCCGTGTTAGGACAGAAACCGTTCATGCGAGATTACTCACTGCTCGGAGGTGCTATCAGAGTTCGCTTCAGAACTTTGGCTACACGAGAAATCGATATGATTTACAAACAAGTCATGTGGTATCGCGAGCAAGGACAGATTGGCACGATTGAAGATTACTACGAGTTAATCAATCGGTATCGAGTCTACTTGCAGTTGGTACGACTCGAAGCCCCCGGGCCGAACGGCTTCATTCACGATCTACCTGAAGGGTATTCGGAAGAAGCAAATCCACATGCTGACGGTTTCTGGCACTTCGATACTCCACCGCCAAGGCAGACCGGGTTACCAACAATCGAATCCTATCTATTGTCGAACGTGTTGAAGACTGAAATGCTTCAACGCACGATCACTTCAACTTGTGCGAAGTTCAATCGTTTGGTTGCTAAACTGGAAGCGGTCGTAGACAACTCGGATTTTTGGCATGCGACCGAGGAGCAGTCCTAACAATAAAATCAGCGTTGAACGGCAGTGTCGATTACACTGAAGCTCGACTGCTTGATGCGGATTGGTGGAGACGGCATCACATCTTGATGACAGGAATGTTACGGGAAGACGACTTGAAAATCCAAACAAGCGCCTTTGACTTCCACCGAGCCTTGGTCGCAAACTCTGGACTTACAGAAGAGTCGTTCAAATCGGCACAGACAAACGCAAAGGACACTTTCTACGACATAATAGCGAGTCTGCGACCGTGGGAGGGTAAATCGTCTGCGGCACGTAAAGAGAAAGAATCAACTTCACTTCGGCAGTCCTGGTTCGAGGCCTTCGGTGTTGACCCTAACGATCCGGCCTGGCAAGAAAATAATCGTAGAGACATTGAAAAATGGAAGGCGGAACGTAATCACAATAGATCTGATGCGGTTGAAAGTGATCGCGGCCGAATCGATCGTCTACGTCGAGAACGTGATGCGAAAATCCAGTCGCGAAAAAACAATCGCAATTAGGCTTAATTGTGGCAAGGAAGCTAAATGGGATCTTACGGACAACCTACTGACGGAATGCTACTAAACCAGTTGGCCGGGGGCTTTGCCCCTGTGTCTTCCGGCCTTCCGCATACGCCCACGACAGGATTCGAGGGTATCCCTGGGTCACAACAGCCCGGTCTGATGGGTATGTTTACGCAGTCTGCAATTGTGCCCAGACTTGAGCAGATGATGGGGCAGTACGGCTATGCTCCAATGGGTCTTGGTCATGACATGAATGTCTATGACGCGATGCGTCATCAGCAGTTCACTAAGGCACAGCGGGAAGCGATGCGGATTGCATCTGAGAGCGACCGCGATGGTCACCTGCGAACTTTCCGCGGTGTTGCTGCTATGTCCGGTACGCCATGGGGTGCTCAGTAACGCCGAGCGGCTAGACAGCTCGCTGATACTGCTGGCCACATGTCACCACTAATGGCAGAGATGTTCCCTGACTTGCTGGACCAGATGGGAGGACAACGTGGATCAGCAACCGTAATGTCGCAGCGAATGATGCTGGGTAATCGCTACCGAATCGATCCCGTCACCGGACGCATGGGTCAAACCGCAGAATCTTCGGGACAGCTGACTCGCAGCGTCTTCAACGATCTGTACCAGGACGGCAAGCTCGCGGACATGAATGGCATTACGGCGGGACAGCTTGGCACGATGTACGACGAAATGACTCGTCGGGGTATGATTGAGGGCCCATCGACCAGTACGCGAGCACAGACCTTGGTGGCTTCCAAGGACATGTTAATGCAAGATCCTGGTGGCCTCGAGAAAGCTGCAATGCGACAAAACGTTACATTGCCAGCGAACCTTAATGACCTTGGAACAGAGGAACTGGATAAACTCAAACTTGATCCGGCAATTGAAGGTCGATTGCGAGCCTTCGACGCTGAGCGAGTGAAGAGGTCGCTCAAGAGTTACGTTGATGCTGTGGGTGCCGTGCGAGATATCTTCGGCGATATGGGACGGCCGAATGCTCCGATGGCCGAACTGATTAAAGCCTTAGAAGCCATGACTCAAAACGGCGTCGGGAAACTCGATCCAGGCCGACTTAGCATGATGGTTCGAACCACTAGCGAACTCGCTAAGCAATCAGGTATGACCATCGACCAGGCAATGGCAATGCAACAACACGCAGCCAGTCGAGCAGAGCAGTTAGGAGTTGAACCCATTCACGCGATCCAGGCGGCACAAGGCGGTATGGCCTGGGGATCAGCTTTCCGTGCTCAGGGCGGTGCAGCTACTCCAGCCTGGGGACGTATGAGCGCAGATCAGATGACACAGCTTGACACTAACCTGAGAGTACAAGCTGCTGCCAGCGAACAAGCACAACGATTGGCTGTAATGATGCGAGTTCGTGATCGCATCGGTGGCTTCGAGCAGGGGTCCACGGCAGAGGCCATGTCAAACGCGATCATGATGGGACAGACTGAGTTCCTAGACCCGAAAACAGAACAGATGCAAAGCACTCTTATGGGGGGTGGAGAGTTCTCTGACATTATGCAAGGAGCGAAAGGTCGAAACGGGCAGAACCTTAGTCTGGATGAGGGTACGCTGTCAGACATGATGAACCAGCGGTTTACCAATGAGGAGTATATTGAAAAGCATGGCATTATCGGGCAGGTGCGACGCCAGCAAACACAAGATATCAACGAATGGCTAGGCTTGCGTTATAGTGAGTCTGTAAGTCAACGACTTCGTGCGGCGGGTAT
>JBDNFH010000148.1:0-17608 GCA_041689915.1 Candidatus Nanopelagicales bacterium
AAGCGTGAAGTCACCGAGATCGTTGATGCATTCATCGAAGAAATTAAGAAGTCCGTAGTACGTGGCGAGAAAGTTGCCATCAGCGGATTTGGAATCTTCGAAGCTCAAGCCCGTAAAGCCCGTCTTGGTCGCAATCCTCGCACTGGCGAGACTGTGAAAATTAAGGCAACCAAGCTTCCTAAATTCCGCCCGGGTGCAGAATTCAAAGCGGTCGTTTCAGGTGCTAAGAAGATTTCAGCCGCTGCTCCCAAGAAGGCAGTAGCAAAGAAGGCTGCTCCCAAGAAGGCAGTAGCAAAGAAGGCTGCTCCCAAGAAGGCAGTAGCAAAGAAGGCTGCTCCCAAGAAGGCAGTAGCAAAGAAGGCTCCTGCTCGTCGCAAGTAGTTTTTGTTGAATTGGTGGCCGCACCCGATGGGTGCGGCCACCAATTGATTTATAAACTATAATCTGTTTGTATTTTATGTCGATGTGGACTCGTTGGCCAATTCTTGGTTTTATTAGTTCATTGAACTCGTAGTCCAAGTAGAAACTTAGAAGTCCTGATTCGTCTACAGCCTCGATGGGGTCTAATCCGAATATCGTTGCAGTAGGCTACGTATCGGACGCTAAAGTTTGCAATGTATTTGGCCCAACCCCGATTCGAATGGCGTCCCACAGTGCTGTTGGAGTATCAACGTCGCGATGCGCCCCAGGGGAGCAGGAAATCTCAACGGCCCCGTGCCCACGGTGAGCGGCGCGAGAACGGACGCCAAAGTGTGGTTTTGCGTTCGATCCCGGTAGCCGGGCCCACATTGTGCTGCCAATGCCTTCAGTGTCGCAGGTGAATGAACTTTCGTGGTTTTGGGCATCTGTCAGGAATGCGTCGACATCTTCCGTGCTCAAACATGGCAGATCACCTAATGCAATCAAGATGCCACCGCTGGATGAGACGGTTTGTATTCCCAGATCTAAGGCATGGAGCAGCCCTGACGGCGTCGGCTCAAGGAGGGCATCTCCACCAAGATTTATAACGAGGGCTGCTACTTCAGAATCAGGCGTGATCACGGTCACTCGAGTAACTTTGGTTGAACCAATGAGTGCCAAAATAGTGTCCGCAAGAAAAGAAGCAGCTAAACCGTCTCGGTCCAGTCGGGTCTTTGAGTTGTGAAGTGCTTTCGCTGGAACCAAAGCATGCCAACTCACTTCACCAACCTCGGAGAGTTTAAACATAGACCCATTAAACATGCTGCACAGGTACGCTGTTGCGGTGCCCGGACATACGACAAAGCGATCAAAGATCGGTCCGGGTTTTCGGATCGCCGTGTTCGTCGGTTTGCCATTTCTCAAAGTGTTCACAAAAAGGGATTGGCGCGGGTTTGGTCAACTCAAAAATCACGATGGCGGGATAGTCGTGGCAACAAATCACACTTCGTGGTTTGATCCGCTGGCCGTTGCACATCCATTGTGGGTACATGACCGACCACCCCGATTTCTCGGGAAAGAATCTGTGTTTCGGGTTCCTATTTTCGGTTGGATTATTTCCCATGCGGGGCAGATTCGGGTTTATCGTGAATCGGGCGAAGCAGTATTCGCATTGCGTGACGCGGTGGCAGCCGCGAGATTGGGTGAATGCGTGGTGATTTACCCCGAAGGCACTATAACCCGCGATCCAAATTTGTGGCCCATGCAGGGAAAGACCGGTGCGGTTCGAATCGCCTTGGAATCAGGTTGCCCTCTCTTGCCCATGGTGCAATGGGGCGCGCAAGCAGTCATTGCACCATACAAGAAACAATTTCGATTACTGCCGCGCAAAACAATGCATGTCTGGTTGGGTGAGCCCATTGACCTCTCGCAGTACCGGGGGCAGGAGTGGACACCTGTATTACTTCATGAGGCCACGGATCTATTGATGGGTACTTTAGCTCGCATGGAAGGTGAGATCAGGGGAGAGGCTCCGCCGGCGGTGCTCTATCGTCATGGTGTGAATCAAGGGGGTGAGAAATGACGAGTGTTGCCATGATGGGTGGTGGCTCGTGGGGTACAGCCTTTGCGGCAGTCTTGGCTGACGCAGGTTCGCAGGTGACTTTGTGGACACGGAGTGAGGAAATTGCTGCGGACATCAACGTGTTCCACCGGAATAGTCGTTACCACCCAGATGTTGACCTACCCGAGTCGATCGTTGCGACAACGGATCCCAAGCGTGCACTCGAGAATGCCGAGATCGTGGTGTTAGCCGTACCTGCTCAGTCATTACGAGAGAATTTAACCGAGTGGGCTTCGTGGATCCCGCAAGACGCTTTGTTCGTAAGCCTCATGAAAGGCATTGAACTTGGAACGTCAATGCGCATGAGCGAGGTCATTGCGGCGGTAACAGGGGCTGATCCAGATCGAATCTCGGTTGTATCGGGGCCAAACCTGGCGCGAGAAATCATAGCGCGTCAGCCGACGGCTACAACCGTTGCCGCTCCCACGGAAGCTGGTGCAATTGCGATCCAGAAAGCGTGTACCACCGACTATTTCCGTCCCTATTGGACAACTGACGTAGTCGGGACAGAGATTGGTGGCGCGGTCAAAAATGTGATCGCCTTGGCCAATGGGATTGCAGTGGGTATGGGCCTTGGTGAGAATTCTCAATCTTCCTTAATAACTCGTGGGTTAGCCGAAATTGGCAGATTAGGGGTGGCCCTCGGTGCAGACCCATTAACGTTCCAAGGACTTGCCGGTGTGGGTGATTTAGTAGCAACCTGCCAATCGCCGCTCTCCCGAAATCGCACATTTGGTGAAAACTTGGGTAGGGGGCTCACGATTGAGGAAACCATCCGGATCACCAATCAAACCTGTGAGGCTTTCAAAAGTTGCGAACCAATTTTGGAGTTAGCCGAAGGCTTAGGTGTAGAGATGCCTATCACCGCCGAGGTAGTCGAGGTACTTCACCACGGGAAGCCACCGCGTGAACTACTCCAAGCGTTTATGGCACGTGACACGAAATCCGAGATCTAATTTTCTAAGCTTGTAATAGGGCGTGATTCAGATCCGCCCAGAGGTCATTGGGATGTTCAATTCCAAATGAAAGCCGAATCAGATTTTCCGGAACGCCTTGGCTCTCCAGCGGCCACCTGCGCCGGCGTTCAAGGAGTGACTCAACCCCACCCAAACTGGTTGCGTAGGTCCACAATCGGGTTGACTCGCATACCCGATCGGCGCTGCCAACAACTTCAATGGCGGCAATTGTGCCCCAGCCTGGGTATCTCAATCGTGAAACACTTGGGTGGGAGTCGAGTTTAGAAGCTAACGCAATGGCATTCGCCTCTGATTTTTCATAGCGAACAAAAAGGGTTCGTAATCCGCGCAAGGCGAGATAGCAATCAAATGCACTTGGCATGGCACCCAAAAGCACCCGACGAACCTGGAGTTTTTCCCAAGCAGCGTGATCCTTTGTGACTACCGCACCCATAAGCAGATCCGAGTGACCGCTCAGAATCTTGGTGACACTGTGCAAGACGAAATCCGCACCCATCGCAAGTGGGTTTTGTCGCACCGGGCTGGCAAATGTGTTGTCGACAATTGTGGTGACTCCAAGAGTGCGTGCTTGATTTAGCAGTACCTCAAGTTCGGCAACTTCAAGAAGTGGATTGGTGGGTGATTCAAGCCAAAGCACTTGGGAATCGGGCAGCCGGCTCGTGATCAATTGCGTGTCGGTGGCATTGAATGTGATGAGTTCAATCTGACCGCGCTCATGTAGTTCGCGTAATCGCTCGGCAACTCCCGTGTAGGCAGTGTTAGGCGCAATGACTTTCACACCGATTGGCCATAGATCCATGAGCGCATTGGCTGCGGCCATACCCGAGGAAAAAGCGATTGCCTCGCCTCCTTCTAGCCCACCGATCGCCTGTTCTAAGGCCGAAGCGCTTGGATTACCTTCGCGTGCATATTCGATTTCTCCGCCTGCATGAAAAGTCGAGGCAGGAACAATCGGTTGATTGACCGGGTTATCGGGTGTCGCGGGCGGTCGACCCGAACTCACGACCCAGGTGCTGGGATCAATCTCCGTGTAATCCATGTGCACACCCTAATGGGCGGTCACATCGTGGCTACATATTTTTGTTGTTGTACCGGATCCGCAGTTTCATCTGTTTGGATCAATTAATCACTTGGAGAGCACCTCCAGCAATATGAACCATGCCCGGTACGGTGAGCGCATGTCTTCGGATCCCGCGACACGTGTTGCTCTCGTTTTTGGTGGGCGCAGTCCTGAGCATTCAATTTCATGTTTGAGCGCAAAGTCAGTGCTTGTCGCACTCGTGGACTTAGGCTACAGCGTTACGTGCATTGGCATCACGCCAAGCGGAACTTGGGTACAGGTTCCACCTGCAAAAGTTGCGGCCTATTACATCTCGTCTGACCACAGACCTGAAGTGGTGGAGCGAGACGAGGTTATTCGTCTGGTCATGAATGCAAGGGTTCCGGGCATTGAGATTGACGGGGATTTCACACCGATTTCGGTCCTCTTCCCGGTACTACATGGCGTTGGTGGGGAAGACGGCGCGATCCAAGGGTTATGTCAAAGTATGGGGATTCCCGTTGTGGGTTCAGGCGTGAGGGCATCTGCAATTTGCATGAATAAATTAACAACCAAAGAACTCGTCCGTGCAGGTGGTATTGATGCTGGGGACTGGTTCGCCCAGCCCTATACCGACTTCCCACTTTCACCGCCGACGAATGCATTTCCTTTGCCCTGGTTTGTTAAGCCAGCAACAGGCGGATCATCTATTGGAGTCACTCTGGTTAAACACCTGCAAGATTATGAAAAGGCATGTCGAGAAGCATTCCAAACAAGTTCTGAATTGATTATCGAACAAGGCTTAGTTCGGCCTCGTGAATTAGAAGTGGGCATTCTGGTTGGAGCTTCAGGGGTTGAGGCCAGCACGGTAGGTGAGATCAAGGTAAAAGATCACTTTGAATTCTATGACTTTGACGCTAAATATATAAACGATGGCGCGGAATTGATTGTTCCCGCTGAACTAGACCCCGAATTGGCACTTGTTGTTCAGCGTCTTGCAGTTCACGTTTTTGCCTTGTTGGGGTGCGCTGGCTATGCGCGGGTCGATTTCTTCCTTGATGGCGACCGAATTGTTTTTAATGAGATAAACACAATTCCTGGATTCACACCGATTTCAATGTTTGCTCGAATGTGGGCCCAAGCCGGGGTGAGTTTCCCGCAAATCGTAGATCAACTCGTGCGTTTAGCAATTGCGAATAATTAACGTGCGAGTGATCTGATATCCGAGCTCAACTCCGTGAGTATCTCACCCGTTGATGTGTAGACGTTTGGAATCGAAACCTCGACTAATTCGAGTGTTTGCATTGACGTGAATCTGACGCCGGACTGTAATTCTTCGGGGTACCAGTTCACCCCGTTTACCACAAGAATCTGACTTGTTGCCGAATAAGCAGCGGGTTCTGCAACACCACATCGCATCACGATTGCTGGGTCACCCCAAGCTTTCGTGCCGGGGGAGTCTGGATTGGTGCTGCGCAGCAGGGCTCCTTCAATGCTGACCGGCAGAATCGCGCCCAGTTCCGTGCAAAATTCGCTCTCTGACCCTTCGCCTAATTCGATTTGTAACGACGAACTGCAAGCACTCACGCTGGTTAGTAGAGCCAAGCTAAGAGCAATTGCTGTCGTTCTCGTTCTCTTAGCCAAGGTTCACGACGGGACAGGTCAATGTTCTGGTAATGCCCGGCACTGCCTGAATTTTGGCAACGACAAGTCTTCCGAGTTCGTCCATGGTTCGAGCCTCGGCCTTAACAATTACGTCATAGGGACCTGTGACATCTTCGGCAACAGCAACCCCGGAAATTGCCCGAATCGACTCGACTACGGTGGCCGCCTTGCCGACTTCGGTCTGAATTAATACATATGCTTGCACTGACATGCCCCCACTCTATATTTGAGCGGATAATTTTTCCCACTGATTAGCAGAAAGGCTCTCAATTGTGAGTCCAGATCCCAGTAGTAACACTCTTGCAGACCTGGGTGAATCAGGACTTGTTGCAAGGATCCTTGCACAAATTAGTGAATCTAAAGTTTCTGAAACCGGTGTTGAGCTTGCCGCGGGTGATGACGCGGCAGTCGTCAATACGGGGGGATCCTCGCTTGCGCTCAGCGTTGATATGTACGCAGAGGGCAAACATTTTCGAACCGACTGGTCAACTGGGATCGAGATTGGTCGACGGTGCGCGGCAGCATCCCTTGCCGACGTATGTGCAATGGGTGCGACGCCGGTTGGCGTGCTGCTCGCGATAGGAATGCCAGCGACGACCACTTCACATTGGGCGGGAGAGTTTATTGCCGGCTTTCTACAAGAAGCCGAGGATGCGGGTGCAACGGTCCTGGGCGGTGATGTGAGTGATTGCGGAAGTATTGTCATTTCGGTAACGGCGCTTGGCACTGTTGCAACGGGTGCCGCCATCACTCGAAGCGGAGCCCGCGAAGGAGACACCGTTGGGATTTGCGGTAGATCCGGCATGGCCGCTGCAGGGCTGCGCATATTGCAACGTGGCCTGCGCTCGCCAAGAGTGTTAGTCGATGCCTTTCGTGTCCCAGATATTGATTACTCGGCTGGTACGCGGGCAGCACAAGGTGGGGCAACCTCGATGATTGATATTTCCGATGGCCTAGTGGCTGATCTAGAACACATCGCCCGAGACTCGGGAGTGTGCATTGAGCTTGATACCAAGAAATTTGACGTGCCCCAAGAACTGGTGTCAACCGCTGCGGCATTTGGCGTGGACCCGATGGCTTGGATCTTGGCCGGAGGAGATGATCATGCGATTGTGGCAACATTCCCGCCGGAGAAACACTTACCGGCTGGATTTACGGAGATTGGGAAAATGACAAAAAGCCCCGTAGGAGAAGTACTCATTGATGGTGTTGCATACCGGGAAGCTTATGAAGTCGTGCCTGGCTTTCGACACTTTTAGGAAGCGCGAACCACCTTGCCGGCCTTGATGCAGGAAGTGCATACGTTAAGGCGCTTAGGGGTTTTGCCAACCAATGCGCGAACGCGCTGGATATTCGGATTCCAGCGACGGTTGGTCTTACGCTGTGAATGGGAAACGTTGTGCCCGAAGCTAGGGCTCTTTCCGCAGATATCGCAGTTTGCAGCCACAATGACTCCTTCGGTCAGTTTAAAAATGTGGATCCAGGCGGATCCGGTTGGAAAGTCGAGCTTAATACGAGAGGATTACGCCGTTCGTGTGAAACCGAAGGCAGAATAGCCGATCCATCGTTACGCAATGAAGGAGGGGCCATGGCCGAGCGGAAGCCAGTAGTTACGCTCGCCCCGATTTCGAGTTTCACCCTGCCCATATTGCACTCATGGTTGGTGGAGGCCCAAAGCGCATTGCGCGTAGCACGTGCGGAAATTGACGCGCTCAATGTGTTCCCGGTCCCCGACGGAGATACCGGAACGAACCTGTACCTCACGGTAGAAGCCGCTTGTGCCGCATTTATTGAACCATGTGAAGATCTAGCCCAGGCTGCGCATCGAGTTGGCAAAGCGGCAATCTTGGGGGCCCGAGGGAACTCCGGGGTAATTTTTTCGGCCCTCTTGCGCGATCTAGTGGCCGAACTCGCCAAAAGTCCAGAAAATTTTGCTCATGCCCTTTCCCAAGGCGCCAGCGGCGCTTATCGTGCGGTCGCGCATCCACTTGAGGGCACGATTCTTACGGTGGCATCCGATTCAGCACAGGAAGCAGTGCACGTCGCGCAGCAGGGAGCGGATCTTGTTGAGGTAGCGAGTGCCGCTGCCGATGCCGCGTACACGTCGCTACTTCTCACTCCAGATTTACTCACCCAGCTGCGTGACGCTGGTGTGGTGGATGCCGGAGGTCGTGGATTGGTTGTCGTACTTGACGCACTCGTCACTGTACTTACCGGTAAGTCACCACAGCGCCTTGATCACGCGGTACACCCCGTGAGTCAATATTCACGTCTCGAGGTTTCAGAGGCTCACAAGGGTGGAGAAATTGAATGTGAGGTCATGTATTTCTGTGAAACACCTGAGCGCGAGCAATTGCAAAATGTGTTAGAAAGCCTTGGTACGAGCGTGATGCTTGCCGGGATTGATTCCCTATGGAAAGTTCACGTGCACGTCCCCTTGGATCGGGTTTCTGACTGCATTAATGCTGGTTTGGTGCGTGGGGTCGTAACTCAGGTCTCTGTTGTCCCGCTAGATCTTCACCCAGGGAACCAAGGTCGTTTAGAAACGAACTCACTTCGCTCCCGGATTTTGATTGCGGTGACCCATGGCGAAGGAATCCAACGACTTTTGGAATCACTCGGAGTGACATGCATTCCCACACTTGCGGGTCAGCAGCCTTCTGCCGCGGAGATCATCGAGGCCATCAGGGGAAGTGAAGCCAGGGAAATTGTGATTGTTCCTGCCGATCGCGATACTCATCCAGTTGCTGACATTGCAGCGTCTGACATGCTCAGCATGGGTTACCGCGTCTCGGTTATCCCCAGCCGCGCCATTACCCAGTCTTTAGCAGCAATTGCCGTTCATGATCCTTCACTTGACTTTGATCGGGATGTGGTCGCCATGACTCGGGCAGCAGGTGCAACCCGCTACGGAGGAATCACGCGGGCAACGCGAGACGTGTTGACCATGGCGGGCGCATGTAATTCAGGTGATTACCTTGGGTTGATTGACGGTGAAATTAACGCGATTGACAGTGATCTTTTGACATCAAGCCAAAACATTTTGAGACGAATGCTGGCCCCCGGAGCAGAGCTTTTGACAATTGTCACCGGTAGCGAGGTGACGGGCTCAGAAGTTGAATTTATCCTGACCTGGATCAAGGTTAGCTATCCGTTGATTGATCTTGAACTCGTTTCCGGTGAACAGCCGTTATGGCCTTTTATTTTCGGGGTCGAATAGTGTGAGAGCGATGGAACATTTCTTGAGCACGCCTCTCAAAGAACTTATTGGTGGGAAAAGTGCCGCGAGTTTGGAAAAGTCCTTCGGTATCACAAGTGCTGGTGAGCTTCTCAATCATTACCCGCGAAAGTACATTGATCGAGGGAGACTCACATCTTTTAGCAAAGTAGAAGTCGGGGTTCCCGTCACAATCATGGCGACGATTAAAAGCATTGAGACCAGGCGCATGACGCAAAAGCGCGGTTTCATCTTGGTAGTCAAGGTTTCTGACGGAATTGACACAATGGAACTCACATTCTTTAACCAAAAGTGGCGTGAGAAGGATTTACAAGTGGGTCGAATCGGCTTATTCGCTGGGACCGTGTCGCAGTACCGTGGTGTGCGAACACTGACGCACCCTAAATTCGCGCTCTTTGCCGACATTGGGATTGACATCTCGCAGGAAGCAGATGCTGTTACCGAATTCACTGGCGAGATCATCTCGGTTTATCCAAGTTCCCAGGACCTTGCTTCTTGGCAGATTCAAGCGGCCATTGATGTAGTGCTCGCATCAGCCGATGAACTCATTGACCCACTTCCCGCGGAGCTAGTTGCCAAACATGGTTTCATGACCAAAATCGAATCGCTCCATGCAATCCACCAACCACGTGATCATAGTGAAATCGTTCGGGCGACCCAGAGGATTAAATACGAAGAAGCATTCGTTCTACTAGCCCTCATGCGCCAGCGCAAGAGCATCGCGAAGTCTGCACTTGCGCGTGCTCGAAGTGGAAGTGAATCAATGATCCTCGTGGAATTTGATGGCTCACTTCCATTTGAATTGACACAGGGACAACGTGAAGTGGGGGAGGAGATTGCGGCGGACCTGGCAAGAAGTATTCCCATGACCAGGCTGCTGCAGGGGGATGTTGGCAGCGGCAAAACAATTGTGTCAATTCGCGCGATGCTTGCCATTATTGAATCGGGCGGGCAGGTTGCGCTCCTTGCGCCAACCGAAGTTCTTGCCGCTCAGCACCTTGAGTCCCTCCAGCGGTTTTTGCAAGGAGTTTATTCGCGACCGATTCGAGTTGACCTACTGACCGGTGGAATGTCGGTACCCAGGAGACGTCAAATTCTCATAGATACCCAAAGTGGTGACCTTGACATTCTCATTGGGACCCATGCACTCCTAGAAGAAAACGTGCAGTTTTTTGACCTAGGTCTGATCGTGATTGACGAGCAGCATCGATTTGGTGTTGAACAGCGTGCAACAATGCTTACAAAGGGTAGAAATGAATTGCGTCCGCATCTATTGGTCATGACGGCTACCCCGATCCCACGAACTGTTGCTCTTATGATCTTCGGCGACCTTGACGTCTCAACCTTGACGGAGTCTCCATCTTTGCGAGCAGAAGTGCAGACTCATCTTGTATCAACCTCAGGGATGCCTCGAAGTGAGATGCGGGTGTGGGAGCGAATGGCTGAGGAGGTCGCCGCAGGGAATAGAGTCTTTGTCGTTTGCCCTATAATTTCGCCATCAGAAGTTGAGACAAAAAAAGACAAGAGCTCGCAGTCAGAGCCGCTTGCCTCGGTTGAAGAGACTTATGACTCACTGATAATGCAGTTTCCGAAAATCGCCTTTGAAAAACTGCACGGGGGATTGGACTCACAATCCAAACGCGAGATCATGCGCCGTTTCGAAGGTTTAGAAGAACCACACGTCGATGTTTTAATTGCAACGACCGTGATTGAAGTGGGAGTTGATATCCCCGCTGCAACCATGATTATCGTGCTCAACGCCGAAAGATTCGGTATGTCTCAATTACACCAGTTGCGGGGACGAATTGGCCGTGGCTCACTACCCGGACTGTGCATCCTCGTCCATGGATTTACATTGAGTTCCGCATCCCTTGATCGACTCAGTGCACCGCATGATTCACGAGATGGATTCGCGCTCTCGCAGAAGGATCTCGAGATTCGCGGTGAAGGCGACGTTCTAGGCCAGGATCAATCCGGTGCACTAAGTTCACTGCGTCTACTGAAAGTAATTAACGACCTGGAATTCATTGAAACAGTGCGAGTCGAAGTTGACGAGTTGTATCAAGGCAAACATTGGGACTCAGTGATGCAGAAAATTGACATTTTCGAGATTGCTCGGGCGCAGTATTTGGAAAAGGCCTAATGCGAATCATCTCGGGATCAGCAGGTGGACGAAAATTGGAAGTTCCCAAAATCGGTACGCGCCCGAGTTCTGATCGGATGCGAGAGGCAATGTTCTCGACAATTAATTCGCACCTTGCCCAAACAAGTGTGGAGTGGGCACAGGTGAACTTCGTCGACCTTTTCGCAGGCTCCGGCGCTATAGGGCTTGAGGCCAAGAGTCGTGGTGCTCGTGAAGTTGTGCTTGTTGAAAATAATCCGAAAGCAAGGGCAATTATTGAAAACAATGCTGCGAGTTGTGGCCTTGACGTCCAAACTGTGAACGTTAACGCTTATTCATGGGTTCCCACATGTCAGGTAAATATTCTTTTTTTGGATCCGCCTTATACACATTCTGATAGTGAAGTACAGAAATATTTTGCGAAAATGTGCGAAAGAAAGGTCCTGGAAGGTGCGTTACTCATTTGCGAACGAGGAGCGCGATCACCTTCACCATTTGCCTCGGTGTCCCCGGAAGTTTTGCCACTTGTATGGGAGCGCGGCTACGGCGACTCTAAACTTTGGTACGGTCAGGTTGATTCATCTCCGATTACTTGAGGAATGCAGATGCGAATTGCGGTATGCCCGGGCTCATTTGACCCTGTGACCATGGGACATCTTGATGTGTTTGAGAGAGCATCGCGAATGTCAGACCAGGTGATCGTGGCAGTTCTGATCAATAAGAATAAGTCTTCGTTGTTTACCCTTGAAGAACGTATTGAGATGCTTTCAGAAGCGACCGCACATCTACCCAACGTCTCGGTGGACTCCTTTTATGGGCTCTTGGTTGACTACTGCAGGGACCATGACGTTGATGCGATCGTGAAAGGATTGCGGGCTGTCAGCGATTTTGACTACGAACTTCAAATGGCTCAAATGAACTATCGACTGACCCGGGTGGAAACCTGCTTCATCTCAACCAACCCGCTTTATAGCTATTTGTCGTCAAGTCTGGTCAAGGAAGTGGCGACCCATGGTGGCAATGTCAGCGGCTTGGTACCCGAAGTCGTGTTGAAACGCCTAGAAGCCAGAGTATCCAGCACAATGTGACCTAGCCAAATTTACAAACTTCAGGTAACACCCAATGTCAGGAGCAAATGTGGACGTGCAGGAAAGACTCGATGAACTCACCGTTTTGGTGGAAGATGCGAAGTCCATGCCGCTGTCGGCTTCATGCATTGTGAATCGGTCGCAGGTGCTCGACATTATTGAAGAAATCCGTCAACTCATGCCAGAGTCGGTGTACCGGGCCGACGAACTGCTCGCAGACCGAGAGGCTGTAGTCCAAGATGGACGCCGCGAGGCTGATCGGATTCTTGCACAAGCTCGAACGACGGCCGATTCATTGGTTTCTGAGCACGAGGTGTATTTGACGGCAGTTGAAGAGGCGAGTGCTTTGCGTAGCGAGACGGCCGCGCAGACCCAACAGATGCGGGTCGAAACTGACGACTACATCGATGCAAAGTTAGCAACGTTTGAAATTACTTTGCAGAAAACTTTGCAAACTGTTGATCGGGGTCGCGAGCGGTTACGAAGCCAGATGTATCAGGAATTGGCTCCCGACGTGACGCAAACTTCCGAATTTTTTGACGTCCAAACGGATTAGTGAGTTCGATGGTAAATCACGCCCCTGCCACGCCTGGTTCCTTTGACGTTTCCCTGACGCACCTGCCACGCCGTCCGGGAAACATGTGGGAGTCAGCTCTAGAATTTATAGCTCCTGCAGACCTTGAAGTCGGAATGGCACGACTTGCGCCGGGAAGCAAGATGCCGGCAGATATTCGGATTGAGTCAGTGCTTGATGGCGTCTTGGTCAATCTTGATTTCGACTTTGAAGTGGAAGCTGAATGCGCACGTTGCCTTGAGCCGTTCGTGTGGACGGATCAAGGGCACGTGACCGAGCTTTTTCTGTATGAAGAAACAGACTCGCGTGGTCGCGTTGTGCAAGCACCCGAAGATGAGTCTGATGAGTTGACAGTGTTTTATGTCCACGATGACAGCATTGATTTACTTGAGGCGGTCCGTGACGCAATCGTGCTGGATCTGCCACTTTCACCACTTTGCCAACCTGACTGTTTGGGGATTTGTCCACAATGTGGAGAGAAACTAGTGGACACGCCACATGATCATGTCAGCGTTGATGATCGGTGGGCGGCCCTTGAGGGGCTTTTGGTTTCACCCAAGAATGACCCCTTGGACTAGTTCAAATAGCACTAGTGCGATACTTACCCGCGCAAACGAGCGCAGTTTCACATTGCTCGGCAGTAACTAGCTCAGCCACTACTTGAAAGAGGATCCAGTGCCAGTTCCCAAGCGGAAAACCTCGCGATCTAACACCCGTCATCGACGGTCACAGTGGAAAGCTGTTGCGCCCAACCTCGTAACGTGCGTTCGGTGCAGGGAAAAGCGTCTCTCCCACACCGCATGCCCAACCTGCGGAACCTATGCAAAGCGTCGCGTACTCGACGTTTAATTGGCCTTCTAGTATCCGAATCCATCTGAAATTAGTTGTCCGCGATGGACGCAAGCCTGGATCCCATTAGTTCTCTCATCACAGTTCTTGATTGTGACTGTGATCGTGAATTGCTTGAACTTGCACTCATACATCGATCATTTTCCTATGAAAACGGTGCGATTCCCACAAATGAAAGACTCGAGTTTCTGGGAGATTCAGTTCTTGGTATAATTGTGACGGACTTTCTCTACCGTGAGTTTCCCGAACTCCCAGAAGGATCTTTGGCTCGCATGCGGGCTTCGGTCGTAAATTCCCATGCACTTGCAGAAGTCGCGCGAACCCTGGGACTAGGTGAATACATTCGGTTGGGTCGCGGTGAAATTAGCTCGGGTGGCAGCGAGAAGACATCAATTCTGGCTGACTCACTAGAAGCCGTTATCGGTGCGATTTACCTGTCGGGGGGAATCGTGGCTACTGGTGATTTCATCCATCGTATCTTTGATCCCATGATCATGGCGGCGTCAGAGCTCGGCGCGGGATTGGATTGGAAAACGTCGTTGCAGGAGGTCTGCGGGACATTGGAGTTGCCATTACCCGCCTATCACATCACCGACTCTGGACCTGATCATGCAAAGGAATTTGCAGCACATGCACAAGTAGCCGGCGAAGATCTGGGATTCGGTGTGGGCAGTTCAAAAAAAGCGGCCGAGCAACTAGCAGCAGAACAAGCCTACGGTGAGTTATTAAATCGATTCCCCCATGCCAGAACTTCCTGAAGTAGAGGTAGTCCGCGCGGGTCTGGCGCAGTTGGTTGTAGGTACCAGGATCACCAATGTGCGCATTCATCACGAACGAGCGATTCGCCGAAATGTTGGGGATTTGTGTGCCCAACTTGAAGGCGCCACAATCGAGGGGGTTGCTCGCCGCGGAAAATACATGTGGCTTGAGTTAGACCGTCCATGTGTCCTGATGATTCATCTGGGCATGAGCGGTCAAATCCGGGTCAATGATTCGCCATCTGGGCACCCGCATGTTCGATTGGATTGGAACGTAATTCGCGAGGGTGAACCTCGACGCTATTTTGAGTTCCTGGACCAGCGAACATTTGGTGGAATGCACATCTGTGATCGCAATCAGGAGGGCGAACCTATTGCGATTTCCCATATCGCGAGAGATCCATTTGATCCGTTATTTGATTCCGAGCGTTTCTACGATTCGCTATTGAGACGCTCAACACAGGTTAAGAAGGCATTACTCGATCAAAATCTGATTTCCGGAATCGGCAATATTTACGCTGATGAATGCCTGTGGCGGGTCGGGCTCGACGGCGCTACTCCGTGCGATCGACTTAACCGGTTGGTTACCGAACAAATTGTTTCTGCTGTTACCGGTGTGATGAACGAGGCACTTGTTGCAGGCGGTACAAGTTTTGATGGGTTGTACGTGAATGTCAATGGTGAATCAGGCTATTTTTCGCGGTCACTTTCGGTTTATGGCCGCGAAGGGGAGCCCTGTGATCGTTGTGGGAATCCGATTATTCGCAGCAAATTTATGAATCGATCGAGCTTCCACTGCCTCACATGCCAACCCCCATGGTTGCTGCCGTAATGTGACTTTGCGCACCGATAGGATGACGATCGATATGTAACCTTGTGCATCGGTCCAGAGCGATCTGGGTAGATGTCAAATCGACAGGATGATTACCGCGCTGTGCATCTAAAATCCCTCACCCTTAAGGGCTTCAAGTCCTTTGCGTCGGCGACTTCACTTGCGTTTGAACCCGGAGTCACCTGCGTTGTTGGTCCTAATGGTTCAGGTAAATCCAATGTTGTGGATGCACTTGTCTGGGTCATGGGTGAGCAAGGTGCGAAATCCTTGCGTGGTGGAAAAATGGAAGACGTAATCTTTTCCGGAACTTCAAGCCGCGCGCCATTAGGTCGGGCAGAGGTTGTGCTCACGATCGACAACTCCGACGGCGCGTTACCTATTGAATTCTCCGAAGTCACAATCTCGCGAACCCTGTTCCGCAATGGTGGTTCGGAGTACGCAATCAACGGTGAGCAGTGCCGGTTGCTTGACGTACAAGAGTTGCTGAGCGACTCAGGTATTGGTCGGGAAATGCATGTAATTGTCGGGCAAGGGCAACTGGATTCGATTTTGCATGCAACCCCCGAGGATCGTCGCGGCTTTATCGAAGAGGCCGCTGGCGTACTTAAGCACCGTAAGCGTAAAGAAAAAGCCCTTCGCAAACTTGATTCGATGCAGGCAAATCTCACCCGACTCAACGATTTAACGGCTGAGTTGCGCCGAGCACTCAAGCCACTGGGTCGACAAGCTGAGGTTGCCCGGCGGGCCACCGTCATCCAGAGTGATGTCCGGGATGCACGGTTACGGCTTATGGCGAGTGACCTGTCGCAGTTACGAGTTGCATTGGAAGCCGAGGTCGCTGACGAAAGTGCCTTGCGTGACAAACAGGGTGAAGTCGAGTTTAAAATCGCGACGCTTCGCGAGCGTGAGAACCACGCGGAAGTACTCGAACGCGAGTTGGGCCCCGAATTGGTCAAAAGTCAGGAAACCTGGTTTGCACTGAGCAGCCTTCGCGAGCGATATCTCGGGTTAGTCCAATTGGGCGTTGAAAAAGTGCGAAACCTCGCACCTGAACCCGAGGAAGTGAAATCAGGACGCGAACCTGAAGCGCTTGAGGCAGAAGCTCGTTCCCTGCGAACCCAGGAGTTTGAATTAACGCGCCAAGTTGAGTCATTGGGGCAGGCGCTATCTGAATCCGAAAGAGCAGAGCAAGCTGCCGCGCGCGGACTTAGCCAGGAAACATCACGGGTCGCAGAGATTGAAAATGCGCAGGTCGCCCACGCTAAAAAAGTTGATGACCTAATGGCGTCAAAGAACAACGTTGGTGCCCGCTTGGAGACCCGAGAAGCAGAACTGACACGGCTTAGCGCTCAGATTGGCGAAGCCAGGGAACGTAGCCAAGAAGCGCAAGCGCAATTCCAGCAGGTGGAAGTGGCCGTGATCTCACATGGAGCTGGTGAGGAAGGTCTGGACTCTGAACACGAAGTGTCACAGGAACTACTGGCAAGCGCGGATACAAAAGTCCGTGAATTACTTGGCGAGGAAGCACGACGCGATCGTGAGAAGGCCGCATCTATTGCCCGACGCGATGCACTGGCACTGGGTCTTGAACGAAAAGATGGATCAGCGGCGCTGGTAGATTCCGGGCTTGACGGCTATATCGGAACTTTAAGTTCGCTGATCCACATTGAGCAAGGCTACGAAGCGGCAGTTGCGAGTGCGTTGGGCAATCTTTCATCTGCAGTGGTCGTTTCCAATGTTGACTTGGCAATGGATGCCCTCGTATTTTTGAAAAATGAGGAAGCGGGCAGATCACATGTGTTAGTTGCCGATTTCCCGGCAGCACCTGTCCAGCATGATCACCGCGCTCCGGTAGGACGGTGGCTTGTGGATTGTGTCGGGGTTGATCCAATCGTGTCCTCTCAGGTGCAGGCCCTCCTCAATCGTTTTGTTGTTGTTGAGTCACTGGACGAGATGCGTGAAAGTGCCCGAAGGAATCTAGGTGTCTCTCTCGTTAGCCGTCAAGGGGATTCAATTGACGCAGGGGTCATTGAAGGTGGATCAACAAAGCGTCCCAGTTTGCTTGAAGTTCAGGCGGCCTTCGACGAGTCCGAGACCACGCTTGAACAAATTGAGCAAGACTTGCAGCGCATTATTTTTGAACTGGCTGCCGCTAGAAATGAGCAGGAAGCAGCCGTTAAGCGAGTGGGGTCAGCCCTGACGCTGCTCCATGAATCTGATGCTGAGCTTGCAGCGATCGCGGAAAAACTTGGTGCTTTGGGTCAGCTATCACGAAATGCACTTGCCGAAGCAGAGCGATTAGAAGCGGCCATGAGCAGTACCCAAGCAGCGCATGCTCGAGATCGGGAATTGCTCGCCGGTCTCGCTGCTGAATTGGAAACATTGCAGGAACTCGATGTTCCCATAGTGGGTGCGGATCAACGGGTGGCATTTGATCAGGTTTTGA
>JBDNFH010000149.1:0-2847 GCA_041689915.1 Candidatus Nanopelagicales bacterium
CGCAAGTTCAGGAGCGAATCATGTTTGAATCATGTGCCCAGCTTGCAAGTGAACTCGACGGAGTCGAGGCCGGGCTGGCAGACCCTGCAATTCACGCAGATCAAGCTCAAGCTCGCAAACTAGGTCGGCGTTATGCAGCGCTGCGACCGGTAGTCGCTGCTTATCGTGATTGGCTAGCCGTAACCTCAGATCTTGAAACGGCGCAGGAGCTCGCCGATCAAGATGAGTCTTTCGCAGCTGAGGCAGTTGAACTACGGCCGCGCCAAGCGATTCTGGCAGAAAAACTCACGCAATTACTCCTTCCTCGTGACCCAATGGATGACAAAGACGTGATCCTCGAGATAAAAGCTGGCGAAGGTGGTGATGAATCCGCGCTTTTTGCCTCCGACCTCATGCGCATGTATTTGCGGTATGCCGAACGTCGTGGCTGGACCACCGAAGTCCTTGAAGCAGTCGAGTCTGATTTAGGGGGATACAAGGACGTCTCAATTGCCGTGAAGTCAAGGGCAGCCCCTGGGCCGGGTGAAGGGCCATATGCGCGATTGCGTTTTGAGGGCGGTGTCCACCGGGTGCAAAGAGTTCCGGTAACCGAGTCTCAGGGTCGAATTCACACCTCCGCTGCTGGTGTCATGGTCGCGCCAGAAGCGCAAGACGTTGACGTAACAATCGATCCCAATGATTTGCGGATTGACGTATTCAGGTCTTCGGGACCGGGTGGGCAAAGCGTTAACACAACCGACTCAGCCGTGCGGATCACACACTTGCCAACCGGTGTTGTAGTTTCCTGTCAAAACGAAAAAAGCCAATTACAAAATAGAGAACAGGCAATGCGAATTTTGCGAGCCAGACTTCTCGCAGTTGCCCAAGACACTGCAGCAAAAGAAGCATCTGACATCAGGAGGTCGCAGGTACGCACGGTTGACCGCAGCGAGAGAATTCGCACCTATAACTTTCCAGAAAATCGTCTGAATGACCATCGGGTCGGATTTAAGTCACATAACTTAGATCAAATTCTTGATGGAGATTTGGACGCGGTCATTGAGGCCTGCGTTACAGCGGATCAGCAGAGTCGGTTGGCAGAGCCTTCGGCGTGAGAACTATCCGCGATGTACTCGTTGATGCCCAACGCCAACTCTCGAATGTCGGTATTGATTCATCGGCAGCCGAGTCTGCGGAGTTGCTGGCTCATGTACTTGGAGTACCGCGAAGTCGCCTGTTCATGCAGGACAGTATCGACGAGGATGACCGAATTGCCTTTGAAAGGCTGCTAGCCAAGCGCCTTAACCGCATTCCACTTCAACACATCACGGGTACCGCCGCATTTCGTCGGATTGAACTCAATGTTGGGCCCGGAGTTTTTATTCCCAGGCCGGAAAGTGAATTAGTAGCCGAGGCTGCAATTCGTTTTTTGCGTGAATGTGAAAATCCAATTGCGGTGGACCTGTGCTCAGGTTCGGGGGCCATCGCCCTATCGCTTGCGATCGAGGTTCCAGGGGCACACGTTGTTGGGATCGAACTAAGCCCAGATGCATTCGCCTGGCTTGAGCAAAATGTTAAAAGGTTCGCCCCTGAAGTCCCGGTTGAGGTGCATCAGTTGGATGCGACTGATTTCACGGCCGATGTATTCACAAAACTGGCGGGTATGTGTGATGTAGTGACCTGTAATCCGCCCTATATTCCGGTGGATATGATTCCCCGGGACCCTGAAGTTCGAAATCACGAACCCGCTATCGCCCTTTATGGTGGAACCGACGGCCTCGACGTAGTTCGTGCAATTGCGAAAACTGCGGCCATGCTGCTCAAGCCCGGCGGCCTACTCGTTGTCGAACACGCTGATGTGCAGGGCCCTCTTGCCGGTGAAATGAGTGTTGTCAACGTGCTGAGAGCGGCTCAACTTGATGCAGAACTTGCAATCTACATTGCCGGTGTACCGGGGGAGTCGCTGTTCACAGGGGTGAGTGACCGACAGGATTTCAATCAACGACCTCGGTTTACCTTGGCAACTCGGGGTTAGGCTCTCGGCGTGAGCGTACGTATCGAAGCAGGCGATTCCCAAAATCGAGATCGAGCGATCACTATGGCTTATTCAACAGTGCGCCGTGGTGGATTAGTAATTGTTCCCACCGAGTCTCAATACGCAGTAGTCACGGATGCTTTTTCACCTCGCGGTACGTCGTCGCTGCGGGAATACAGGGGACTTGGACCACAAGTGCCGCTCACCGTGTTAGTTCCAAATTCTAATGCGGTGTCGGGAATCACTTCATCAATCCCGCAGATTGCCCGTGAACTGATGGAGTGCTATTGGCCTGGGGAACTCACATTGCTGCTACCGGCTGGCACGACTCTGGCATGGGATCACCCTGTCGGGGCGCCAATAGCGGTGCGAATGCCTCGACATCCATTTCTGTTGGAACTGCTTCATGCAAGTGGTCCTCTCGCATCCTCCGGCGCACAACCGGTTGGGATGCCCCAGATCGCCGAAGTCGGTCAACTTGGCGCGTGTGAGATCGACTCAGTGTCAGTAGTAATCGCCGCCGGTGATCTTGTCCTAGGGAGTGGCAGCACCGTGATTGACTGCACCGGGTTAGCGCCGAAAATCCTGCGCGATGGAGCACTTGAAACACAGGAGTTGATCGAATTCATTTCCGATCATGGAGTTTCAGGGTGAGGTCATCCATAAATCTACTCAATTGACCTGTACTTAAAGGGCTCTTCAGACTTAACCGGGCAATCCGGGTCGGGGGCGCTGATGTAGGACGCCCGTGACCTCGTGATCATGGCTGTTGTCAATGACAGCTATCTGATCAAAGTGAGGCCACGGACTTGTCACAGAATACGCACGTCAAC
>JBDNFH010000150.1:0-17379 GCA_041689915.1 Candidatus Nanopelagicales bacterium
CCTCGAACGGCTGAAGCCTTGACCGGACGCGTGCATCACTTGACGATATTGCCGCTGTCTCAAGGTGAGATCGGCGGAGTCACCGAGAACCTGCTCCCGTTGCTGCTCACCGACCCCGACGCGAGCGTGGCGGCTCTGCCGAGTTCGAGCACCACCCGGCAGGACTACGCCGAGCGCATCTGTGCTGGTGGCTTCCCCCTCGCTTTGCGACGCAGTGCCATCGATCGCGACCGATGGTTCGCCGACTACATCTCGCAATCTGTGGAGCGGGACGTACGCGAACTGACGAGAATCCGCGATCGACAACTCCTTCGCGAGGTCCTGAACCGACTTGCAGCTCGCACTGCTTCGATCCTCGACATCAGCAAGGCCATGTCCGGGCTGCCAGGAGAACGCAAGACGCACGAGAACTACATCCGGTTGCTCGAGGACTTGTTTCTCGTGCGTCGACTGCCAGCGTGGGGCACGACGCTGGCATCTCGAACGGTCAAGTCACCCAAGGTGCACGTCGTCGACTCCGGTCTTGCAGCATTCCTGCTCGGTCTCTCCCCCGGGAAGGTCACACCTGACAATCCCTCGGCCTCGACGGAGTTCGGCCACGTGGTTGAGACGTTTGTTTTCGGAGAGTTGAGCAAGCAAGCGTCCTGGCTTGAGGAGAGCGTGACGCTCGGCCACTGGCGAACGCGCGAAGGCGATGAGGTCGACATAGTCATGGAATTCGGTGACGGATCCGTTCTCGCCTTCGAGGTCAAGTCCGGTGAGCGCACCAGCACTAACGATGTGAAAGGACTGAAGGCTTTGCGCGAGCGCCTCGGCAAGCGCTTCATTGCCGGCGTCATCCTCACGACCGGCCCCAGGTCGTACACCCTCGAAGACCGTATCCACGTGCTCCCGACCGACCGCCTGTGGCGGCCGATCCCGTAGCCCTACCCGGGATCGGCCAGCACCGATGTGACCCGGAGATCCGTAGCCGCCGTTCACCGCGCGGCGCAATCGACGCGTATGCAACGCGAAGATGCTCGCACGGTGAGTCGACGAGTAGACAATTCGACCTCCAACAACAATCTCGTTGCGACGACCTCACACGGAGATTGGCCCAATATTTGACGCGCTTCGATTAGTCGGCGAGGACATTGGACTTATCGTTCACAGCACGTCAATCGGGGAGCATCCGAAAATAAAGTTTCAAACAACGTCAACTGACGCCGGAGCCAAAATCCGAATTAAAGTGGAAATAAACACGCACGAGACCTCATCAGCCAAGCCGCTCATTGAGCTTCCCTTTTCAGTGGACTCGCAGTGGTTTAGTGGTAGTTGTCATTTGTTGACTTTCACACCCGAAGAACTCGTTTCAACAAAACTCCGCGCGCTATTTCAGCGCAGTAAAGGCCGTGATGTTTTTGATCTGTGGCTTGCATTAAACCAACTCAATGTGGATCCGTTGGAGATCATTGAATGCTTTGCTCCCTACCGTCCAGAATTCTATGCATCGGAACGAGCAATTGAAAACTTGAGATTGAAACAGGTCAGTCCACCATTTCGACGGGACCTTGAACTTTTGGTGACTGATCCTCCAGCCGGCTACAACATCATCTCAGCTGGCGAGCAGATCATTGAAGAACTACTTCGAAAAATTAAATAGCGGATAGCAAAACACAGATGATTTTATTACAAATGATCGTGCATCTCCCACGTGGATGTAGAAAAAACCAGTTCCCCAAATTTCGCCTCAAATGAGGAATCTTCCTGGCTACAGGCGTAGACACCCACTCCCACCGAGGGACCAGGAACTAGTCCTGCACTCGGAGTGACCCCCATCTCCGCGGTGGTCTCACCTAAAACGCCCAAGTGGGCGATTCTCAGTTGCTCCCACTTGGTATCCGTGCGAGCTTCAATCAGAAAATCTGGTCCTCGGCGGGAAACTCTCAACTCAATTTGTGGAACGGCAGGGCTGTTGCGCGTTGACCAGTCCGAGTAACCCGCATTTGTTACTACAGCCCCGAGCCGGGAGAACGCCTGGTTTTCATATTCAAGTGATGTCTTGATCCAATTGTTTTCATCAATCCAAATAATGATTCCAGCTTGATCAAACAGAGTTTTGTATTCGCACTCAACAGTCACTGAAAAAGTAAAGTTGTCACTTCGGTCAAAAAGAAACGCCGGGGCATTGTTATTGCGAAAACCGTAGAAAGTCCGTTGCCAGAAATCCGTGCCCGGCTCGGTCTGAAGCGTTACTTCACTCGGACCGACGGTGAATTTTTGTGGTGGATTAATCCAACGTCCGGCCTCTTTGATCGGCGTCAATTACAGCGTCCATTTCGGGAATGTCGCCGAACCTGGCAGGTCGTAGGAAATAATTTTAGAGGCTGTGAAATCGAGGCTGTCCAAATCAACTGTTCGGAAAGTGACGTCGGTTGCAGTACGGAGACTAAACGTGTGTTCGGTGAGATTACTGATCGATGACCACAAAGTTGAATCTTCACTGGGTGGATCTATCGATGCGACCGCGATACCGTCAACCAAGTCGAAGTTGTTGATCAGGTGCAACATCATATTTTCTGCCGATGCACTATCTGGTTGTTGTTTAGCGGTAGCCACTAATGCTGCCGCACGAACAAAACGGGCTGGTGGTGTGGGATCTCCCGGCAATCCACGCATACCTGTACCTATTCCTAGGGGTGCCAACGTTACGCCAGCAATCGAAATCCCTGAATCTGGATCAGCCTTTAAATTGATGTAATTCCGCAAGTTGGTCAGGTGCCAGTCAAAACTGGGTGAGTTGGTCAAAACTCCAATGGGATTGTCAAAAAGCTTGAGGGTTCCGTTGTCCCACTCGGCAACTACGCAGTTACCCGCTGCATCATAAATACCAAAATGAGCCATAAGTTTTACCGGAACCGGAGCCTGGTAGTCCCAAACGGTTACTGCCGCCAATGCGACCTTGGCCTCTTCGACGTTTGCACAGGTGGTGAGCAAATATGCAATCACGTGCAAGGGAGTCAATAACTCACTATTTGGTTTGCCTTCGGTGGCAGACCAAACGCAAAACCCCGGGTGATACAGACACCCGATATAAAGCCCCTTTTCATTCATGCCATCCGTGTAACTGAAATTTCCCCCGGGTAACTTGCCAGAAAATGCGTCTACCCCAACCGTGCCGTACTTGGTAGTCCACGCAATTCCGGTTTCACCGTTGGGGGCTTCACTTGAAAGCTCGATCCCCCTTGGGATGACGGTTAATTGTGCATCCATCAGGATCGGGAATTCCATGGTGCGACCAACAACTACGGACTTGTCTTGGGCGCAAATTCTCAGGGCTGTGCACATGAGTCGCACTCTAATGCATCATTTCGACTTCCAAGTGCAAACATGGGAAATGAGACCTGACCGGGGAAACCTGGGCCAACACCGAGTTTCTGTGGTCCTATTGGCCAATGGAACACAAAGGATCACCCGTCGGTCGACGCGTGATTCTGGGCATGGTGGGCCTGGCCGCTATCGGTGTTGCATTCGGTCGGCAACTGAATTCAATTGTGAGTGACACTGTTGCTGCCACACTACCTGGGCTCGGGGCGGTAATTCCTGCTGCCGGTGGGTTTCGCATTTATACGGTGACAAGTGGCTACCCCGAAATGTCTACCGCGGATTACCGATTGACGGTTGGAGGTGCGGTGAGTTCACCATTGGATTTAAGTTTTGCAGACTTGGGTTCACTCCCCCAAACTTCTATGACAAAAGATTTTCAATGCGTAACAGGTTGGCGAGTAGATAATGTGCCCTGGTCGGGTGTGTTAATAAGCGACCTTCTTGCGCTCGCCGGCGCACTCCCTACCGCAACCGCGCTCACCCTCGACTCATTTGACGGCGCTTACACCGAATCACTCACCATGGAACAGGCAGTTCGGCCTGACGTTTTGATTGCCACCTCGATGTATGGAGAACCGGTCTCGCGCGAGCATGGTGGTCCAGTGCGATTATTGGTAGCACCAATGTATGGCTACAAATCCCTTAAATGGTTGTCCAATATTGACGTTGTTGACTCGGTGATTCCAGGGTATTGGGAACAACGTGGCTACGACGTTGACGCGTGGGTTGGTCAATCAAATGGGCGCAGTGACGAGCCGGTAGCGTGAAACGCTTCACCACTATTGAACGTTTCGTTCACCGTTCAATCACGTTCCTGATGTTGATTCTGATCGCTACCGCCGCAGCTCTCTACATTCCTGACATCAGCATCTTGATCGGAAACAGGGGAATTGTTAAAACAATTCACTCGGCCAGCGGTTTCCTATTACCAATCCCGCTGATCATTGCCATTTCCTTCCCCGTGTTTCGTATGAACATGCGCGAACTCAATCGTTTTCATCCCCATGATTTTGCTTGGCTCAAGCGCCAAGATAGCCATTCGATCAAGGGTGAACTCGACAGAGTAGATCCGGTATTTGGGAAATACAATGCGGGGCAAAAGCTCAATGCGGCATTTAGTTTCGGGGCAATCCTGATCATGTTCGCAACCGGCATGGTCATGTTCTTCAGTTCACTGTTCACCGACCATATTCGAACCGGTGCAACATTCGTTCACGATTGGTTGACCCTGGCAATAGTTGTTGTTCTTACCGGACATATTTATCTGGCCATGAAAGATGCCCAAGCACGCATGGGGATGCGCTCAGGTGAAGTCACCCGAAGTTGGGCGAGTGAACATCACCCGCAATGGCTCTGGGCACAATCGCAATCGCAATCGCAATCGCAGAAGAAACCGCCGAACAAACCGGATGAGATGGACAAAATCCCCTCGGATTGAGACGCCTTCGCCGGACTTTCCCAGTTCCTGGGAAAGTCCGGCGAAGGCGTGAGGTCAGGTGCGACCGAGCCAGAAGTCCATCCAGTTGATAAAGATCAAGGTGAGAATCACCAGGAAAGTTGAACCAATAAACAACCAGCGCAATGAACTGAAAATCTCGGAGATAAAGCCTGGCGTTCCACTTCGGGTGAACCGCCCGGCTTTCGCATTCTCGGCTGTGCTGATCCAAAAAATCAGAATCGTGCCAACCCAGGCAACCATGCACCACGGGCATAGTGCATCGATTACGTACAAGCTTTGGAAGAACAACCACACCACGAATGCGAGCCCACCGAGTGCACCCAGGTTGAGCCCGAGCCACACCCAGCCCGGCAAGGCCACCCGCGCGAGCAAAAGAATTCCAAGGGTTATTACTACCGAGTAGGTAATCAGTCCGATGATCGGATTTGCGAAACCAAATACAGATGCTTGATCGGTCACAATCACTGCTCCGCACGAGAGCACCGGATTGATATTGCAACTAGGAACATAGTTGGGATCTGAGAGGATTGCAATTTTGTCTTGAGTCAGCGTGAATGCGGCAACGAGCCCAATGACTCCTGAGAACAGCAGTAGCCACGGCGTGGACTTGTATTGAGCTGATGATTTAGTTGTGGTTTCCATTTATGTCACATCCCACCACAGGGTCGCAACCGACCGAGGTTTCGCGTCCTTTTCGGCGAGGAGTGCGGCGGCTAATTCCGCATCACGATCCTCGGTCAGACACAGACGAATACGCGCTTGGCGGATTCGCTCAGCTTCGGGCAGATCAACCCGAGCACCCCAGGTTTCATCTTCCCAAATGTCCAGGACCGCATCAAAGCCCGAGGCCAAGCAAATGTCTTGCAGTTGATAGGGAGTTGGTTGAGTCGGTCGATCCAGTTCCCAGAACTTTTTCCACAGCGCATTCATGTTGCTCATGGGATGCGTCATAGGAATCTCCATGACCACTCGCTTGCGTGCATGAGCATTGAGCGCTTGCAGGAAGGGCACAATATTTGCCACGTTGTAAGCAACGTGATGACACACCACAACATCTGCTTCCGGTACCAAGGGTGCAATGTCCGGCCAGTCACCCAGGAAGGTGTGCGCAATCTCTCCACGAGCCTCTGCCGCTTTGAGGAATTCGTCGAGCATTTCTTGTTGATGGTCCACGGCGGTCAAAGTTCCCGCCGGTGGCGTAATTGCCATGGAAGCACGGCCACCGCCAGATCCAATGTCGAGAACGCTGCCGCCAGGCTCGAGTGCCTCGCGCGCGCGTCGGTGCGAAAGTGAATCAGGGATCGCGGTGCTTACTGGGCCCACGGTAAACATGGCAACCGAATGCTTCCAGGGAACTTCGGGTGCTTGATCCAGGATCTCTTGCGGCAGCGCCCAACTTGCCAGGTCTGCTGCCCATTGATCGGCTAAAGGTTGAATTTGCGGTTCACTCACCCCAGAACCTTAACCCCTGCCCGTGACCGACACTGTGTCAGAAAGGAAATTTCACATTAACACTAGATTGTGAGGGTGAGTAGCGAAAGCGCATCAGAGTCAACCTCTGGCCATCCACTTGCGGCATTAATTGGTGGGGTCCGCGGCGCAATTGAATCAATGCTGCCCCCGGTTATTTTTGTGGTCATCTATTTGGCTACAAATAGCAATCTCACGGCCGCCGCCATTTCGGCACTAGCCATTGGAATTGTGCTTGCAGGGTTGCGTATCTCACGTGGAGAGAAGCCAGTTCGAGTCGTGGGTGCTCTACTTGTTGTCGTTCTTGCAGCAACCGTCGCCTACTTCACGGGCAGCGCGGTGGCGTATTTTTGGCCGCTAGTCTTGGCAAATATTGCCTCTGCCCTCGCGTTCGCTTTCTCGATCTTGATCCGTTGGCCACTTCTGGGCGTCATTGTTGGACCGTTCCTAAATAGTGAGCAGGAGTGAGTCCTGCTCGTTGACCCCGAACGGTGTTGGGTCGTGCCCGCTGGTGTCTCTCGACCGTCCACGCTCTAGGCGTGGGGGTGGGGTGACGGTGCGGGTGGTGCTTGTGGGGCGGCAACGAGTTGTTAATCCTTGAAAGCCCGTGTTTGTTCTCTGCCTAACGCGGGGTCGCGGCTTACGCCTACGGATTGGTTGCTTGTTGCTTCTTCTTCCGATCGCGACCGCTGCGGCGTGATGCCGGGTGCGGGGGGTTTCGGTGGAAGTTTGTGTTTTCGCGCCCCAATGCTGGGCGCCCCATTTAAATGTGTACGCGGGGTCAACGGCGATGATCCACAAACCCAGGGTTGCGGCCATGGCGGCTAGCCGGTCACGGAACTGCGCGGTCGGGATACCGGCGACTGTTGTACGGAACGTTTTCCCGCGTTTGGCGCGCCCCATTGTTTCACGGCCGGTGTCACGGGCGTCCGTGAAGTTCAGGTTCTCGATCGCAACAACAGTGATGTTGTGTTCCAAAGCGTAGTTGATCAGTGTGCTGATCGCGTGCCGTAGGTGAGCGTCCCGTGTCGTAGCGGGTATGCCAGTTAGGTGTAACGGGATTGTGATGGCTTCGCCGGTCGGGTTACCGTAACGGTCCACGACATGTGCAGCGATGTGGTCGGCGTTAAGGTCAACCCCGATCCGACGTTGGGAACCGAGCTGCTCAACCGTCGGGGTGAGCGTTTCCGCCAGGCCCCAGGAAACATCAAGATACGTGCGGTTTTTTGCGGGGTCTTTCGTGACCGTGTATGTCAGTGACTTGTTTACTTCGACGCGCGTTAACCATTCAACCCCGCGGTGCGTTTCGAAACTGATTTTGTTCTCCAACACGAGATGAGTCATCCCGTGTTTCACGGCGAGGACGGTCGGGAGTTTAATCGTCACGGTTCCATCCTCACTCACTCTGATGGTTTCGTTCCCACCAGTTTTACCGGACTCACCAACAGCGGTAAGAAACGATCTTTTCGTGTCCCATTTCCCGCGCCATTCTCCGGCCGTGAGGTTCGCGTCTTCGAGGTTGCTGCGTTTACGTAGCAACACTTTCCCGCCAACAACAACCCTGGGTTTACGTTCCGTGCAACGCTTTTCAACATCCACCAGTCGTGCTTCCAGAGCAACAAGACGTCGTTTCTTCTGGAACCATTCACTAGCGTCACGGTAGCCACGAACAGTTTTCTTCCCATTCTTTTCAGGTTCAACCCCGACGGGTTGTTTCAACCTTTTCGTGATCGCCCCGCTGGCGGCCCGCAGCATGTCACGTTCACGAAACAACGCATCCAACGAGAACCCGTACTGTTTCTGCGCCGCCGCTGTGATGGAACCCGCCCAACGCGACGACGTGGAAGCCGTCAATAACTGTTTACGTTCCTTACGGTTTTTTACACCTGTCGGGTCAGCGCATAACCCCGCGACATCCTTACGTAACAACGAACCCAGAACGCCACCCACTTCACTAATCACGGTTTCTTCGAAAACAGTTGGACGTAAACGAGTCCGGGCGTGCGTCCCCGACGGGGCCGCAACCACAAACGGGTCAGCGATAGGTCGCAGTTTCCCTTTCATCGCCCGGAAACCCCAATGTTAGTTTCCGCGCACCGTAACGCTTTCACTGCCCGGTTACGCGCGGAACGTTTCCCATACAACCGGGCACAAAACGACGTTAACACTTCCGTCATGTCACGCACCAGATCGTCATCAATTTCCGTGTCATCAACAACCACGACACGGCGATCAGTCGCGGTAAGGCTCGCTTCCACCAGTTCGGTGTTCATGCCTCCTAAACGTTCCCTGTGTTCCACAACAATCATGGTGACACAAGGGTCTGACAACAGGCCCCGAAGTTTCGGGCCGTTCCCGTTCATACCCGAACCCACTCCACTCACCATCGCGACAACAGGTAGGTGATGGGCGTGCAGCCCACACCGCGAGTCGTCCCAATTGTCGTTCTCAATCTTGATTCGAATCCGTTGAAGAAACCCGGGCGTACAACCCAACCCCGCCAGACCCCAACACTCCCCCGATAGGCGCGTCAACGTTCACCAAAATAGTTCGCGAACCAACCCGAGTCACCGGAACCGGAAGTTTCCCCTCACGAAACCAGCGATACGCCGTTTGAGGATGAATCCCCTGCACGACAGCCCAATCTTTCAAATGCATAAACCACATAATAGCACAAACGTACGATCACCAAAAGTCACTTACCGGCCAACAGTTCGAACCCCTTATGGGGACCGGAATGCGGTGGCGTAAAGACCCTGACCTGCTTAAGGCATACGCAAAAGCTTCTTGGCTCTGGGTATTACTCAATGTGGTTCGGGCAGCGATTCAGGTGCCACTGATTGCGGGTGAGGATCTATGGGCACTCGCAGCGATTCGCCCACTTTTCTATGTCATGGTGATTGGCGTTGTTTTCTGGTCCTGGCGAATTATCAAAAACAGTTTGCCAGCTGACCACCCCGGTATTAGCAGTGCACGGATTCCGCAAAGTTAATTAATCGAGTCAATTATTTCTGACAGTTTGGGCACCAGAAAAGATTCCTTCCACGCAGATCACTTTCGGCGATCTCGCTGGAGCAAATAAAGCATTGCAACCCAGCACGCCGATACACGTACACCTCGCCGCCGTGGCGGTCTTCGCGTGGCGCGCGTTTCATTACTTTCGGCATATGTTCTGGCCGGACGGTATCAATGCGGCCTCGCCTGACCCCAATTTTCATTAAGTCAACTAGATCACTCCACATGACGTCAAACTGCTTAGTAGTGAGTTCTTTACCCGGAGTTTGCGGATTTATTTCACTTCGAAAGAGAACTTCTGCTCGGTAGATGTTCCCCACTCCAGCAAAAAGCGTTTGTTCCATGAGCAGCACGCCGATCGGCGTTGCACTGGCCAAAACTTTGTTACGTGCGATGGCTGGATCGTCTTTCCTGATTGGATCTGGTCCAATTTTGGCCTTGATGGTTTTCACTTCACCGGGTGAAATCAGGGCGCAGGCATTTGGCCCGCGTAATTGAGCACAGGCTCCCGGAGTCGAAATTTGTAAACGAATGAGGCCAATGGGCTCAGGAGTATGGCTAAGGAAAGACCACTTGCCATAGAGGCCAAGGTGAATGTGGATCACATTTCCGTGCGTAAAATTGATAAAGAGGTGTTTACCGAAAGCCTGTGCTTTGGTCAACTGGGTTTCGTTTACCACAGAGGCAGACGCAGTGAACCGACCTTGGGGGCTCCTCACTTCAACGACTTGCGCACCAAAGAGCTTGTTCAATTCCCGTGCTTGGCGGTGAACAACGTGACCTTCTGGCACGACTAACCGACCACCATTTAATGGACATTCATCTCTGCGGCAATGTCAGCTGCAAACGCCTCAACATCACACTCTTGAGTGTCCCAGGCGCACATCCAACGCACCAAAGTCGGACTATCCCACGTGTAGAATCGCCATTTACCCTGCAGGCGCTCGACGACCTCTGCTGGCAACCGCGCAAAGATCGCGTTGGCATCTGTTGGAACTTCAATAGAAATTCCAGGAATTTGCTCTACCGCTGATTTAAGTTTTTGAGCCATAGCGTTTGCGTGGGTCGCACTCTTAAGCCAGAGGTCCTCACTGAGCAGTGCGATCATTTGAGCCGATGCGAAGCGCATCTTGCTATTGAGTTGCATGAAGCTCTTGCGGAAGTATTCAACGCCACGGACAACGTCGGGGTTGAAAACAACGATCACTTCACCCATAAGCATTCCGTTTTTCGTTCCCCCGAAAGACAAGATGTCCACGCCGGCATTAACCGTGAAGTCAGCAACGGGAACACCGAGTGCTACCGCAGCATTGGCAATCCGTGCACCGTCCATGTGAACGCGAAGCCCAAGTTCGTGCGCACATTCACTGATTGCCGTGACTTCCTCCACCGAGTAGACGGTTCCCATCTCGGTGGACTGCGCAATTGATACCGCGCCTGGTTGGGCGTAGTGAACGAAACCAAAATCGTGGGCTGCCGAGCGGATCAAGTCCGGCGTCAGCTTTCCGTTTACACCTGGAACCGGCCACAGCTTGATCCCGGCAACTTTTTCGGGTGCGCCACCTTCATCCATGTGAATGTGCGCGGTACTGGTGCACAGGACCGCTTCCCATTGATTCAGGATTGATGACAACGCAACCACGTTGGCACCGGTTCCATTAAATACCGGGTAAACCCCAACCGGCCGCCCAAAGAGTGTGGCCATGCGTTCATCAAGTTCGGCGGTAATCGAGTCATCACCATAAGCAACCTGGTGACCCGAATTAACCCGCGTGAGTGCTTCAAGGATTTCTGGGTGCACGCCCGCGTAGTTGTCGCTGGCAAAACCACGCCATGGTTGCATGCTGATATTTTCCGGCGAATCACTCATGTTGATCAGTATTCCCTACTTGAGTCCGGCACCCGAATTCACTCCACAGGCTTGTGATAGACGAATTCGATTTCGGGCAATCCACGAATACACAATTTGAGCAACTGGAAGCACCATCCGCGAATCCAAGATCGCACCGAGCGGAGCGATTCGACTCGTGCGCAGAATTTGCGCCACCGCGGCGGCTCCGCCAAACACGTTCCCAGTGGGAGTTATCAACACGACTTCGGCCTGAGCGCGCTCTGGACTCAGGCCAGCCGGAGCATTTGCGAAATCGAATGCCTGAAACGGGATGAATTCCACGCGCGCGCGGAGCCGACCCGCCAGCCGCACTGAGGATTGGCAGATCCCGCAGTCGCCATCGAAAATACAGACTGTGGACTTGCTATCCCAGTGATCAGTCAAATGAGGGATCCACTTGGCGGGTACGTTTGAGTTCGTAAAAGCCAGGAACCGATGCAACCAGGAGCGCGCCGTCCCACAAGTTCACAGCGTCTTCACCGACCGGCATTGGTGTAATTACCGGTCCAAAAAATGCAACCGGTTCACCGCCAGGCCCCGGAACTGCGATAACCGGTGTTCCAACGTCTGCTCCAACTAAGGAAATACCTCTTTGGTGGCTGGCCCGCAATTCCAGATCAAGGGTTTCCGAGTTGGCGGCTGCTGCTAACGACTCCGGCAATCCTGATTCGGCAAGGGATTCGGCAATTACCGTGTCGTAATCCTTACGGTCCGCAGCGTGAATTCGAGTACCCAAAGCGGTGTAGAGCGGACCGAGAACAGATTTACCAAACTGGGCTTCGGCGGCAATACACACCCGAACCGGTTTCCATGCTGCTGCCATAGCCTCGGCGTATTCCGGTGGCACCTCATTGCCTTCATTGAGTACGGCGAGGGACATGACACTCCAGGTGACGTCAAGATCTCGGGCACCGGATACTTCGTGGACCCAGCGGGACGTGATCCACGCCCACGGACATATCGGATCAAACCAGAATTCAACTTCAGTTGCCATCTATCAATTATTTCACGGAACACGATTGTTGGCAGCACCACCTGATCGAGGAATTAACAGGTGACATGAAAGGATTCCCACATGACCCACAGTGAAGCATCAGGTTCCCGCTCCGAAAACATCACCCGCGCGGAGACAAGTGAACGATCCAACCTCATTTCGGTGACTTCCTACGAGGTGGTCCTTGATCTAACTTCAAGTGGTCCAACATTTGCGACCACTACCACCGCAGTCTTCGCGTGCACGTCACCCGGTGCGCAAACCTGGATTGACCTCATTGTTCCCAGTGTTGATTCGATAACACTAAATGGAACACAACTACCAGTCGCTGAGGTATTTCACGGCGCACGCATCACACTTCCTAATTTAGAAAAGATGAACACACTCGTTGTCGTAGCCCAAGGAAAATACATGAACACCGGTGAAGGTCTGCACCGTTTCGTTGACCCGGTTGACAACGAGACCTACCTCTACACCCAATTCGAGTCTGCCGATGCACGACGCATGTATGCCTGCTTTGAACAGCCCGACCTCAAGGCCATGTTCACTTTGAGCGCAACCGCACCTGGCAACTGGCAAGTAATTAGCAATTCACCCATGGCGCAAGTCACCGAGAATGACGGCGACACGAAAACGTGGGAGTTTGAACCAACCCCAACAATTTCCACCTACATCACCGCACTCGTTGCCGGCCCTTACTTTGAAGTGCGCGATGAATACTCAGGTCCTTACGGTACCTACCCACTCGGAATTTATTGCCGCCAATCACTCTCCGAATTCCTGGACTCCGACGAAATCTTCGAAGTCACCAAGCAAGGTTTTGCCTTCTTCGAAGACCAATTCAAAGTCGGCTACCCATTCGCTAAATATGATCAACTTTTTGTTCCCGAATTCAATGCCGGAGCAATGGAAAATGCCGGCTGCGTTACTTTCCTCGAAGACCTTATTTTCCGCAGTCGCGTCACCATTGCTGCCTATGAACAACGCGCAAACACAATTTTGCACGAGTTGGCCCACATGTGGTTTGGCAACCTAGTCACCATGACCTGGTGGGATGACCTCTGGCTCAATGAATCATTTGCCGAGTGGGCCGCGCACCATGCGAATGTGCACGCAACCCGTTACAACGATGCGTGGACGACATTCGCCAACCTACGCAAAGCGTGGGCTTACCGCCAAGATCAACTTCCCTCAACCCACCCGATCGCAGCGGACATGGTTGACCTTGATGCAGTTCGCGTTAATTTTGATGGAATTACCTATGCAAAGGGTGCTTCTGCCTTGCGACAGTTGGTTGCCTGGGTGGGAGAACCAGAATTCATGGCCGGGATCGGTGTCTACTTCAACAAGCATGCCTGGGGTAACACCCAACTCAGCGATCTTCTCACTGAGCTGGAAGCAACGAGTGGTCGCGATCTTTCTGGCTGGACTCGCGAATGGTTGCAAACAAGTGGCGTGAACCTGCTTCGTCCACTCGTCACGGTCAACGCTGAAGGCAACTACGAAAAAGTAATTATTGAACAGGAGCCACCCACCTCACCGGTTGGCGTTGCGCCAACCCTTCGCTCCCATCGAGTGGGACTTGGACTTTATGACCTCACAGATGCAGGACTGGTTCAACGCGAGTTCATTGCCGTTGACGTCACCGGCGCCCAGACCGAGATCACTCAGTTAGTCGGCAAGAAGCAACCCGATCTTTTACTTGTTAACGACGGTGATTTGACTTTCGCCAAGGTTCGCCTTGACGAGAAGTCGTGGAAAACTGCAACTGCGCATCTTGGTGCGATCTCAGATTCACTCGCCCGTGCTGTAATTTGGAGCGCCGCATGGGATATGACGCGTGATGCAGAGGTGAGCACGGGCGAATTTCTTGATCTGGTTCTTGCGGGAATTGACCGTGAAAGTGATGTTGGTGTCACGAGCGGCGTTTTACGTCAACTGTCCATGGCGATTGACCAATTCGCTTGCGCAGCCCACCGTGATGAATACCGCTTGCGTCTTGCCCAAACCTGTGAAGAACTCGCAGCGAGAGCGGAATCAGGTAGTGATCATCAACTTGCATTTGCTCGTGTATTCATTGGAAATGCAACCACGAATGCACAACTTGAGACAGTTGCAGGGCTCCTTGACGCAACCATCATGTGGGATGGACTCAAAATCGACACGGACCTTCGCTGGTCATTGCTACGAGCATTGGTCAGTGGTGGGGTCCAGGGTGAAGCAGAGATTGATGCTGAACTTGAAGTGGACAACACTGCAACCGGTAAGCGGCAAGCAACCCTTGCGCTTGCATCACGGCCAACCATGAGCGCCAAAGAAGCCGCCTGGAATGCAGTCATGCATAACAACACCCTTCCCAACACGATCATTGAAGCCACGATCGGCGGGTTCCAGGACTCCGACCACCGCGACCTCATGGAAGCATTCGTTGATCGCTACTTCGACGAACTCCCCGGCGTCTGGGACGAACAAACAATGGAAATGGCCCAAGACATTACCGCCGGCATGTACCCGGTCTATGCAACCTCACCGGAGTTAATTGCCAAGACCAATGAATTCCTGGCTAGGAGCACAGTCCAAACAAGGCCAACAATGCTTCGTCTTGTCACTGAAGGTCGGGACGGCGCCGAACGCGCACTGCGTGCTCAAGCGAAGGACGCGTAAGCAAAAGGAACGCTTGGATAGCCCTTAATGCGGTTCATCAAGGTTGTAAACCTTGGGGGCACGCGCGCGTTCTGCCATAACGATGAGTGCTTCACGCACCCCACCGACAATGTCACCTGCACTGGCACATGAAGCAAATGCCAAAGTAGCAAAGTCGCAGGAGCGGTCATCGAGTGAAATGTGTGCTTCCTTGCCGGTAACAATGTCGATTGTCCGTGCATCAGGATCCACGGCAATCAAAACAGCGGACTGCGCAGCGGGAAGTTGCGCGTGACGAGCAATTGCACTTTCCCGACCCTGGGTCAATTCGCCGATATACACGCTAAATGCAAGACCGGAGATCTCTCGGGCCAGTTTTACTGAGCGGGTCAGATCCCGGCGGGCGGTATTACCAAGATGCATGTGATCCACCTCCCACGAGAGTTGATGCCTGGGCTGAAATTTCGGGGGGCAGGATTGAGGGGTTTGGAGCGGCTGGATCACTTGAAATAAACATTGATTCAGAACCGGATGCCGAATCGAATTCGTCGGTGACCTTGCCTCGACTGCTGCGAGTCCACGAAGGGGCCGCAACGGCGAGAACCACAACAACTACGAGGGCTATGGGGATTCCGAGAAAGATCATTATTGATTGAAATGCGCTCACCTTCCTAGCCTAATGCGCGCCCGCGATGCGAGCCCTTACGGTGGTGTCATGACGATCGCGCGCCCCGCCTACCCGCAGCTCCCCAACAGTGGAATAACAGATGACTACCACGGAGTCAGCGTCCCTGATCCTTATCGTTATTTGGAGGATCCGCAAGACGCCCGAACCACCGAGTGGTTGAAGGACCAGGCGCACTTGTTGGATGCGGAGCAGGACACGTGGACCTCTCGCGAGCACTTCGTGGACCGCGTGGGTGAATTACTTGGATCTGGCGTGATCTCTCCACCGTATATACGTGGGGACCGCACTTTTTTCACTAAGCGCGAGCCGGGTCAGCAGTTTGCGGTTCTCTATGTACGCGATACCAATGATTCCCACACGAACCCACACACTGCGCGAGTCCTGATCGACCCGATGGTCATGGACCCAGAGGGTCACACCACCCTGGATAGCTGGCAGCCCTCAAAAGAGGGTGATCTACTCGCCTACCAAATTTCCCAAGGCGGCAATGAAGAATCCGACGTTTTTGTCATGAACGTTGAAACTGGTGCCATCGTCGAAGGCCCAATCGAACGCTGCCGCTACTCACCAATTGCCTGGCTCAAAGGCGGATCCGCGTTTTATTACGTCCGCCGGATTGCACCAGAATTGCTCCCAGAGAGCGAGCGTCACTTTCACCGCCGCGTTTATTTGCATACCGTAGGTGCCGATCCCCAAACCGACGTGCTCGTCTTCGGTGCTGGCATGAACATGACGAACTACTACGGGGTTTCCGTCTCCCGTGATGGTCGCTGGTTTGAAGTAACTTCGAGTGAAGGCACGGAGCCCCGTAATGATTTATGGATTGCCGACCTCACGGCAAGTGCTCCAACGAGTCCTTTATTTGAACTTGTTCAAGGCGATGTCGATGCCCAAACATCAATCACCTTTGGCCGCGATGGGCGCGCATACATTTTCACCGACAAGGACGCCCCTCGCGGGACGGTACTGGTAACTACACCGGGCTCTTGGAATCCCAACTCGTGGAAGACACTGATCCCTGAGCCCCAAGAGGGAGTCTTGGAATCGGTAACTCTCCTTGATGGTGAGGGTCTAGATCAAGACCAGCTCCTTGTAGTGCAAACCAGTCACGGCGTCGCTGAAATGGCAATACATGCCGCAACAGACGGATCGGTGCTCTATCACGTTGGGTTACCGGGAGCAGGGACAATCGGTGGGCCCATTGAGCATATTGACGGTGGCCCCATTACTTGGATTGTTTACACGGATCACACAACCGTTCCCACAATCTACGAGTTTGATGCTTACTCCAAAGCACTCACCCTCTATGCAACTCCCCCCGGTGCAGTTCAAGCACCCGAGGTGCACTCAGAACTGATCACGTATCCATCACTTGATGGAACAACGATTCGCATGTTTGTTATCTCGCCAACAGGTGCACCTGATCAGCCTCGTCCCACAATTCTCTATGGATATGGTGGCTTTGGCATCCCACTACAACCGGGCTACAGTGCGGCGATCCTTGCTTGGGTTGAATCCGGTGGTGTGTGGGCAATTGCAAACTTGCGAGGTGGTGGTGAAGAAGGTGAAGAGTGGCACCGCGCTGGCATGTTGGCTAATAAGCAAAATGTCTTTGACGACTTCCACGCAGCGGCGCAATACCTCATCGATAAGGGCTGGACCACCAGTGAACAGCTCGGAATCTATGGCGGTTCTAATGGCGGGCTACTTGTTGGTGCCGCAATGACCCAGCGCCCAGAACTTTTCAACGCAGTGGTTTGTGTCGCACCCCTTCTGGACATGATTCGTTATGTTGAAAGTGAACTTGGACCTACTTGGACGGTGGAATACGGCGACCCGGCTGATCCGCAGCA
>JBDNFH010000151.1:0-14452 GCA_041689915.1 Candidatus Nanopelagicales bacterium
GCTCGGATCGGAATCTTGGGACCCAACGGTGCCGGAAAAACTTCCGTGCTGCGGTCAATTCTTGGTGAGATTCCGCTACTTGCGGGTAAACGAATTGAAGGTGTCACGGTTAAACCAAGAGTGTTGAGCCAACATTTAGCTGATTTGGATCTTAGCTTGACTGTGATTGACACCGTCTGCGAAGTTGCGAACTACATTGAACTTGGCAAAGGCAAGCAACTCAGTGCGAGTCAAGTGTGTCAACGACTCGGCTTTGATCACGATGGACAATTTACTCGAGTTGGTGAACTCTCAGGAGGTGAGCGCAGGCGCCTTGAACTCACCCGGATCCTGATGTCTGAACCCAATGTTTTGGTGCTCGACGAACCAACTAATGATTTTGATGTTGAGACCTTGGCCGCGCTAGAAGACTTGCTAGACGGTTTCCCCGGAACACTTTTAATTATTTCCCATGATCGGTATTTCCTTGAACGAGTCTGCGACAACTTCGTAGCAGTAATGGGTGACTTGACATTCACAGATTTACCCGGTGGAATTGAACAGTATTTGGAATCTCGCCGGACAGTGCTGGCTGGAGCAGCCGGAAAGCCCACTGCTGGGGGTGTCGGCGAAAGCCAGAGCACGTCAACACTAACCCCCGCCCGTGAGCGGGAACTTCGCAAGTTAACTGACAAGCTCGAACGTCAACTCTCGAAACTAGATGCCCAAGTCACCATGGTTCACGACCAAATGTTGGAGTTCGCCAGCGAATTTGAACGGGTCGCGCAGTTAGATTTGGAATTGCGCGAATTAAATGTGACAAGGGAAAATATTGAATTGCAGTGGCTAGAAGCAGCTGATGAACTTTCAGGTGGGCGTGAATAACCGGTCAGGCAATAGAATGCGGTTATGAGCGCTGTCGTTTCACCCCTGCCCGAGCGTCCCCTAGGTCCATGGCAGGTTTCCGCAATTGGGCTTGGGGGGATGCCCCTTTCGTTTACCCACATGCTGGGCCACCGCGAGCAGGCAATTGCAACGATCCACCGCGCCCTCGACTTAGGTGTTACATTCATTGATACCGCAAATATTTATTGCCCAAGTTGGGACACGGTGGGACACAATGAAGAGTTGGTTGCCGAAGCATTGTCCCTGTACGCGGGTCCCGCAGATACTTCGACCGTTGTTGTCGCTACAAAAGGCGGTATCACGAGGGGTGAAGGCGATACGTGGTCGCGTGATGGCAGTGCATCAGGTCTGCAGGCAGCGTGTGCAGCCAGCATGACGGCACTAGGTGTCACGGTCATTGATCTGTATCACCACCATCGACATGATTCACGGGAGACCTACGCCGATCAAATGCGAGGAATTGCGGCATTACGCGATCTCGGTTGGGTCCGCGAGGTTGGGATTTCAAATGCAACTTTGCCCGAACTTGAGGTGGCCCTTGAGATTCTGGGGGGTCCGGGCAGCGGCGGTGTTGTTTCCGTTCAAAATGAATTCTCCCCACGTTTCCGTGAAGATCGCGAAGTTTTGGATCGATGCACGGAACTTGGAATCGCGTTCCTGCCGTGGTCACCACTTGGCGGTTCAGATCATGCTAAGAATTTAGATTCGCAATTTAGTGAGTTCGCAGTCGTCGCTGCAGAACACAATGCAACGGCTCAAGAGATCACCCTTGCCTGGTTGCTGAAGCTCTCACCGGTTGTAATCCCAATTCCTGGTGCGACCAAACCTGTGACGATCGACTCGATTGTTCGATCATTCGGTATTGAACTTTCGGACCCCCAATTTGAGCGTCTCAATGCAACAGTTGCAGTTGGAGAAACAATTTTCCCCGAAACTGAACCACGCAGTCCACTACGGTGACGCAAAATAGCGAGACCAATGCTCCCAAGATATTGATCATTGGAGCAGGTTTCGGTGGTCTTACGGCTGCCTCGAAATTGGCAAAGGAGGAAAATGTTCAGGTGACGGTTATCGACCGTCACTCGTATCAGTTATTTGCCCCACTGCTCTACCAGGTGGCAACCGGCGGCTTACCCGAAGACGATATCGCCTATCCCGTTCGTTCGGCTATTCCGGGAGTTGACTTCATTCGCGGTGAAGTGGTCAAAGTTTCTGTGGAAGCGAATAACGTTCGATTAGAAAATGGTCGAGTTCTCTATTTTGATCAGTTGGTCTTTGCAGTTGGAAGCAGCGGCACAACGTTTGGCATCCCCGGTGTAGAGGAGAATGCTCTGCAAATGAAGGATTTGTACCAAGCGCGAGTTATCCGAAATAGACTCCTGCAAACATATGAAGATGTTGAGACCGGTGCAAAGCCTAAGGATGCCCTTCGAGTTGTGGTGGTTGGTGGCGGACCCACCGGCGTTGAGGTCGCAGGCGCGGTGGCGGAACTACAGAAAAGTATGCGTCGTGAGTTTTTCAAAATCGCAGGAAATGCTGCAGTGACTTTGGTCGAAGCCGGACCCCGCCTCCTACCTTCATTTGGAGAGAAATCTTCCGCGCACGCGAAAGGAGAATTAGAAGATCTTGGTGTGCACGTAATGGTAGACAGCGCGGTTGACCGCATGTATCCAAGTGACGTTCACCTGAAGTCGGGCATGGTTCTGCCAGCCGGCACCATTATTTGGGCGGCTGGAGTTGCCGCGCCGGCAGAATGGAATGTTTTGGGGGAAACAGATCGCTCTAATCGACTTATGGTCTCGGACACACTTCGACTTCAGCCCAATATCTGGGTGGTAGGAGATATCGCCCATGTCGTTGGTGCTGGCGAACGCCCATTGCCTATGGTCGCATCTGTTGCAATGCAGCAAGGCCGTTATGTCGCGGCGAGTATCGAAAAAATACTGAACGGTCAAGAGCCGAAACCATTTACGTATAAAGATAAAGGGCAGATGGCGACAATTGGCCGTAGGCGGGCAGTTGTTGAACTACCCGGTGGATTGAAATTGCATGGCACACTTGCTTGGCTAGCGTGGTTGGGCTTGCACGTGTTCTATTTGGCTGGCGGTAGAAACCGGATATCTGTGATCGTTGACTGGTTCTGGAGTTACATCTCTTGGGGGATTGGTCCCAAGAGGCCAGTTATTGATTAACAGTTGTCTTAACAAATTCGCCGTACGGAACAAAACATTGTGCCGTACGATCACCGCGGGACCAGCCGGCCCCGGTCGGCCAGATTGCCCACCATGGGTAGTACTTCTTGAGTGTGACGTAGGGCTTGGCCGCGTTCTCACAGATCCTCTTTGTCTGATTCTCTACAGTGCGAGAACCTGGGAATTTTTTTGTCGGAGTTGTGCCAAGATCGCGTTCGAGGATCATGACCCAATTCTTTTTGATATTCGTGCATGGGTAAGTGCTCGTTGTTCTATTTCCAGGGACTTTTGGGGTGCAGAAATTCAATTGGCTTGCGGGAGTTGCAGTCACAAACCCAGTCATGGTTGTTGAGAGTGACTTGTAGCTCTTACCGGCTCGAAAGACGACATCACAGCGCACCCAACGCTCACCCGCATCCCATTGTGCTTTTGAGGGAAATATCGAAACACTGTGAAATCTAGTTGGCAGTTTCCGATCCCCAAGATTCACAAATGCGTTGATGTTTTTGACCGTGCAGGGTCGGGTGGCTTTAAGGCGACCGACCGCTTTTGCCTTCTCGGGAACACCGAAACCTTGCGGCAATGTCCCACTCCAATAGGTCTGGGCGGTATGCGGCGTGGCGCAGTCAACAGCGGGTGCGCTCGCCGCCTGGTCTTTTGTTCCGTTCGCCTTGTAGTTGAAGCAGCTCCCTGCTTCTGCCGCTTGACTACTGGGAAGTGTGGTTGCGGTGAGGGCAATTCCGGCGATCAGGCCAGCACAAACTGCGATCGCGGTGTATTTGGGCCAGGCTAAAAGCATAATTTCACACTACCCTCTTCTGACCCGGCAATTTCCCAAAAGGGGGCGGGGCGCTCCCCAAGGGGTCATCAGGGAGCCATCAGGGACCCATCACGAGGGCCACGGTGTGTGGCAATGGATGTATAAAGGAAATCGTGAATATAGCAATGATGTGATATCGCATTAATGTCATAACTCGAAGTTGTCATAGAAAAATGAGACCCTCCCACGCCTGATTGTGAAGGCAGGTTGCACGGAGTGGGCAAACCGTGAACACTAGGGCAATGCCAGTTGTGAGTATTTTGAGTTTAAAAGGTGGGGTCGGTAAGACCTCGGTGACTTTGGGTTTGGCAGGAGCGGCAATCACCCGCGGCCTGGCCTCGCTCGTCGTGGACCTTGATCCACAGGGCAATGCTACCTCGATTCTGCGCATCAGCTCGCGCCGAACCTCGGTCGCCAACGTGCTCGAGCACCCGACTAAAGCTGAAATAGAAGGCGCGCTCGCACCATGTGATTGGGAAATTGGACCGGGCGAAGTTGATGTGTTGGCAAGCCACCCGAGTTTGATTCGATTCGATTCCTGGACGCACCCTGGCACCGTGTTTAAGCCGAAGTTGGCAAAAGCACTTAAGCAACTTGACGGATACCACCACCTGGTACTAATTGACTGCCCCCCGTCTTTGGGGGCACTCACCCGTGAAGCACTCGCCGCGTCAGATCTGGCACTGATTGTCACCACGCCGTCCTATTTCGGCGCACAAGGTGTCGAGCGTGCGGTAGCGGAAGTGGAAGAAATTCGAAAGAGCGTAAACCCAGCCTTGAAACTCGCTGGAATAGTGGTGAACCGAGTTCGATCAATCGCTGAAGAACACCAATATCGCATGAGTGAATTAGGTAACATCTATGGCAAGGGCGTAATTCTCAAACCATTCCTACCCGAGCGCATCGCAGTGACGCAAGCCGAAGGATTTGGGGCTCCGGTACACGAAGTCAAAACTCCGGGTGGTCGAGAAGTTGCCGGAATTTTTGACCAATATCTCACGACGTTATTGCGCAAGTAGATCGCGTTCACTTTCTGTCGCAGGGCTATCTGTCATACGGCGTTCCACAAGATAGGCGATCACTGCTGCAAGCGCTCCAACTCCGAGAACGAAACCCCAACCAACAATATTTCCAACATTGGCGCCATACGGTGGATTGTCGGGGCACAGACCTATTCCGCATTCAGGGATTACGGCGATGCCAATAATGATCAGATCACTGAGAACCCACAGCAAAACCCAGATGGTGACAAAAAGGGTCAACGTTCGATGCCAGTGGCGTTGGCCGAGCACGCCCTTGTCGCCGAGTTCACATGGTCGATTCCACAGTAGCAAGATCGCACAACCGGCAATTCCAACAAGGAAGGTGACCAATGCCCACGTGTAAAGGTGCCAACCGAAAACCACTGGACCGTATCCGGGGTCGGCGGGGTCGGCAATGTGAAGCAGGATCTGCCGGACACTTGCCGCGCCGCCCACTAGGGCGGCCAAGATGCTCAGGGCGTAGTTGCGGGCCTTCATGCCCCACAGCAGGTTCATGGCGGGGCCGACCGCTAGGCCGATCATGCCGGAGCGCTGAACAAGACAAAGCGGACAAGGCTGCTCACCGGCACCGAACTGGAGGTGCAGAGAGCCGGCGAGAACACCAAGCAGGGCTAAAAGTGCCACTATATTTATTAGGCGCGAAAGATTGAGAGTTTGCTTATCTGACATGACGACTCCTTGGGGCATTCCGGGCTAAAAGTTCAGAGGGATCGGGTCGGTCATGTGTAGCCTTAAAATCACAAGAGTCCACACTAGGGTCAGGATGGCCAAGCCGGGCGTCCATCTCCACTTGCGGGCGATCCCCGCGGAGACAATTAACCAGAGCACGAACATGGAGAGCATCACGACTTTAGGTTAGGGGTTATGGGGAGAAATGAGAAGTAGGACACGTTGGGCCGATAGTTGAGCGCGAGTGGGGACAACCCGCTAGATTTGCGAGTCGCGCTCATACCGAGAGGTCCAATGTGAAGATTTTCGTGCCCAAAGAGACCACCCCCGGGGAATTCCGGGTTGCCATGATCCCCAGCGTTGTCCGAAAATTTACCCAAAATGGATTTGAGGTTGAGGTCGAATCGGGAGCTGGTGCATCCGCATTCTTTTCGGATCCCGAATACGTTGAGGCAGGCGCCAGTATCGCGGCGGACTTTGCGGGTGGCTGCAACGGTGCGAACGTGGTTGCAACGGTGCGCCCACTTGGTTCACGGGCACAAGGGTTACCCAAAGAATGTGTGGTGATTTCTTATATTTCGCCCGCGTCAGACACGGAAACCATTTCCGCGATAGCCGGCGCAGGGGCATCGTTACTGTCATTTGATCTTGTCCCACGCATTTCGCGAGCGCAGTCCATGGACGCCCTCACGTCACAAGCCTTGGTAACCGGATATCGCGCTGCACTGGTTGCTGCAGAGAAACTTCCTTCTTTCTTCCCACTCTTTATGACCGCAGCAGGCACAATTCAGCCCGCAAAAGTTTTGGTACTTGGTGCAGGCGTTGCCGGTTTGCAGGCAATTGCAACAGCAAAGCGGCTTGGAGCCAAAGTGTCTGCCTACGACGTAAGACCAGCGAGCGCAGACGAAGTTAAATCAATGGGAGCAACCTTTATTTCGTTAGACCTTGACGCATTGGAAGGTCAGGGTGGTTATGCCAGGGAGATGAGTGAGGACCGGGCTACACGTCAGCGTCAACTGCTCACCCCGTATATCGCCGCTTCTGACGCAGTGATCACTACAGCAGCGGTGCCCGGTCGCACTGCGCCGCTTCTCGTTACGCGGGAAATGGTGGAAACAATGCACCCGGGAAGTATTGTTGTTGACCTTGCCAGTGAAAGCGGTGGCAACGTCGAAGGAAGCCGGCCCGGTGAGGTCGTCGAAATGGGCGGCGTCTTGGTCTGGGGCGCACAAGATGTAGCCAGTTCAATGCCCGTGCACGCGTCCCAGCTTTATGCAATGAATGTGCTAGCACTGTCAGCACTTCTCATTGATGAAGGAATAATCTCGGTGAATCTTGAAGACGAAATCCTTGATGGTTGTGCTGTAGTTGTTAATGGAGAAATAAGAAACCAAGTCGCACGCGAAGCACTAGGAGTTAACTAATGGATGGCATCGCACTGCTCACAATTTTCATTTTGAGTATTTTCGTGGGCTTCGAAGTTGTGTCAAAGGTTTCCGCTGTCTTGCATACCCCGCTCATGTCGGGCGCAAATGCAATTCACGGAATCGTGGTCATGGGCGCGATCATTGTGACTGGGAGCGCTGAAGAACCATTGCCGCTGGTGCTCGGTCTCATCGCGGTCCTGTTGGGCGCGATCAACCTTGTTGGGGGCTTTGTCGTAACCGATCGCATGCTCGAAATGTTTAAACCCAAGAAAGTCGTTAAGCAAAGTGAAGGGAACCAGGCATGAGCACACCAACCTGGGTCCAACTCTCCTACTTGGTAGCGGCAGTCCTGTTCATCTTGGCACTCAAAGGCCTTTCATCACCTAAGTCAGCCCGTAACGGCGTATTGCTGGGCGGCGGCGGGGCACTCTTAGCAATGGTTGTTCTGTTCTTCTCTGGTATTGAGTTAATGAACCTCGCTTTGATTCTGATTGTACTTGTGATCGGGTCAGTGATCGGCGCGGTTGCCGCTCGTCGAGTCAAAATGACAGCCATGCCGCAACTTGTCGCACTTTTTAATGGAGTGGGCGGCGGTGCTGCTGCATTGGTCGCGGTTGTTGAATACCTGGAAGTGGACAGCGACGACCGGCTCTACCTGCTCTTCACCGTCGCAACCGTAATTATCGGATCTGTTGCATTCAGCGGATCCATTGTGACTTTCCTAAAACTTCAGGAACTCATGACCTCTCGTCCGGTCGTGATTCCTTTGGGCGCACCCATCACTATTTTGGTTGCCTCGGCAACTTTGGGTGGCGGCGTGTGGCTCATTATCGACCCACAGGGCTGGGTTCTGATTGCCCTGCTCGCGCTTTCACTTCTCTTTGGGGTGCTTTTTGTGCTGCCCGTTGGTGGCGCCGACGTTCCCATTGTGATTTCACTGCTGAACGCTTTGACGGGTCTTGCAGTTGCAGCTTCGGGTTATGTTTTGGACAACGTCCTGCTGCTGATCGCTGGAACCTTGGTGGGTGCTTCGGGCACGCTACTCACGACACTGATGGCAAAGGCCATGGGTCGACCGCTCACATCAACGCTCTTTGGTGCGTTTACCGCTAAGGCGACTTCACGTGCAGGCACCGGTGAGGATCGTCCGGTTCGCTCAGGTTCAGCAAATGACGTTGCGATCATGCTTGCCTTTGCCAACAAAGTGATCTTGGTGCCCGGTTACGGCCTTGCCGTTGCCCAAGCGCAAAACACTTTGCGTGAACTTGCCGAGTTACTCACCGAGCGTGGTGTAGAAGTCGATTATGCAATTCACCCCGTCGCCGGTCGTATGCCGGGTCACATGAACGTACTTCTTGCTGAAGCAAATGTTCCTTATGAGCTACTCAAGGAAATGGATGAAATCAATCCTGAGTTCGCATCGACTGATGTAGTTCTCGTTGTTGGAGCCAATGACGTGGTCAACCCGGCGGCTAGGACTGACAAGACGGCACCGATCTACGGAATGCCGATTCTTAATGTTGATGCAGCCCAACAGGTTGTGTTCCTCAAGCGGTCCATGCGGCCAGGTTTTGCCGGCATTGAGAATGCGGTTCTCTTTGATCCAAAGACGATGTTGCTCTTTGGTGATGCAAAGGACTCCCTGACAAAAGTTGTGTCTGCACTGAAAAGTCTGTAAGAATTAAACGGTTCCGTAAAGACGATCTCCAGCGTCACCAAGTCCGGGCACGATGTAACCCTTTTCGTTGAGTCGTTCGTCAAGTCCAGCGATTACGAGGGTCACGTTTTCTGCTCGATCCCCGTATGCCTTTTCAAGTCGCGCTAGGCCTTCTGGTGCAGCGAGTAAACAAATCGCGGTTACATCTTTCGCGCCACGTTCCAACAAAATGTCAATTGCAGCAATAAGGGTTCCGCCCGTGGCCAGCATTGGATCGAGGACGAAGACCTGGCGGTTGTGAATGTCGTCGGGCAGGCGATCGGCATAAATTGATGCGATTAAAGATTCTTCATCTCGCACTAGTCCAAGGAACCCGACTTCGGCAGTTGGCATAAGGCGCACCATTCCGTTGAGCATGCCTAACCCGGCTCGTAAAATCGGAACGACCAGAGGCAATGGCTCGGTCATTTCCCGACCAACGGTGGGACTAACAGGTGTCGTGATCGCTACTTCACCAACTTCAAGTCCACGCGTTGCTTCGTAGGCCAACAGGGTTACGAGTTCTTCGGCCAGTAGGCGAAATGTTGCGGACGAGGTCTCTTCGCGGCGGAGTCGGGACATCTTGTGTGCAACGAGAGGGTGGTCAACAACAAGAGTGCGCATGGGATCAAGACTAGTGCAATGCCGGTGCTCGCCAAAGAATATTGGATCGAGGTCGCGTGCGCGGTGGCACTCGTGTAATTATTGAGCCATGGCAACTGAACAGGTACGTGCAGAGGACCTTGATTACAGCGCCATTTTGTGGCGGGAAGAGGGGCTCTGGAATGCAATTGAAGTGCCAGCTCACCAAGCAATCGTTCTTGACGACCTGCTGGCTCTGTGTAAGCAATACCCGGGTGAAGGCGGCGTCTACGCCGTTGTCGGCGTAGCCGAAGAGTTCTTTATTTTGTTGCGCCACGATCCACGAAAGACTGAAGCTTTCATCAGTGACGGCCTTGCGCTTTTGGACTGGGATATCGCTGAAGATGCGGCCGACCTCGTAGATCTGGAATGGGAAGAAGAGGACCTCGAAGAATTCGAATCTGTTGGCGACCTGAATCTCTTAGCCAACTTTGGTCTGAAAGCAGAAGATTTATCGATGATCTGCGATAACCCTGATCTAGAGCCGGATCAGCAAGTCGCGGAAGTCTTTAAGCGAATTGGCGCCGAACTTGCGTGGAAGAAGATTCGCAACAAGTGAATGAACGGTTCATGCGCGAAGCACTCGAGCAAGCAAAAATTGCTGGTGAGCGGGGGGACATTCCTATCGGTGCGGTGATCGTGACCGACCAGGGTGAAGTAATCGCTCGAGCGGGAAATTCACGTGAGCAACTTAAAGACCCAACCGCGCACGCGGAAATTCTGGCCTTGCGTGAAGCTGGCTCGAAATTGAATGACTGGCGGATTCTCAATTCAACAATGTACGTAACCCTTGAGCCATGTCCCATGTGTGCGGGGGCAATCACCATGTCACGCATCCCCCGACTGGTGATTGGTGCATGGAATGAGGAATACGGGGCGGTTGGATCCCGGTGGGACTTGGTCCGCGATCAGCGGATGAATCATCAAGTCGAAGTGATTCCCGGAGTATTGGAAAAAGAATCGGCACAATTGGTAAAGGAATTCTTGCGCGAGAAACGCTAGTCTTTAGTGGATGTCAACTTCCCAGGGAATGAACCGGCCCAAAACTCGGCCTGCCCAGAGGCCGCTATGGTTTACCGTCCTACTCATTTTCGTAGCGATGCTGGTGCTTTTCGGAATTGGTTTTGGAATTGCGACCCTACTTAAGGGATCTGGTGGAACTGATGGCACCGATGCCGCAGCATCGCCAAGTGCTTCGGCCTTCGTTGACGGTTGCTCCACCATCATGGTGACTCCCGCCGAAGTACTACCACTTGCTTCTCGAGTGACCATTAACGTCTATAACTCAACCAAGCGGGTTGGTCTTGCGGGGGAGGCTGCCAAGCTCCTTGGTGTTCGCGGATTCAAAATCGCCAAAGTCGAGAACGATCCACTGGGTGTTGTCGTTGAGGGCGAAGGGGAGATCCGGTACGGCCCCAAGGGTGAAGCAGGCGCAAAACTCATGGCGTATCACTTTCCGGGCGCGACCCTGATCAATGACGGCCGCGGTGGCAAACGAATTGACGTTGTTCTGGGTAAGCAATTCGCTGACTTGGCCAACGACGCTGAGGTTGTGGCTCAACTTGCGCAACCATCGCCGAGTGCATCCCCGGAAGGGTGCCCAATCCCCGAAGTTCTCCCCAGTGAATCGGCCAGCGTGTCAGAGTCGCCCAGCGAGAGTTAGATACCAGGCTCGAAGAAAAATGGCGGTGGCGGTGGGATTTGAACCCACGGTGAGGTTGCCCCCACACGCGCTTTCGAGGCGCGCTCCTTTGGCCGCTCGGACACGCCACCGTGGAAGAGATTACAAGTTGTCTGGTGCCCGCCAACAGGTGCATGGAAAATTCAGCGAAGTGTTAGGTGACCTCGTGTTGCCACGGCTTGATGCGCGCTAATTCACTGTGCAATTTGACTTCGGCTACTTCCAAATCAAATGCAAGTTGGGCCCGAGAAAAATAGCCGGCTGATAGCCCAAAGAAGGTGCACAACCGCAAATCCGGATCTGCCGAAATCGATCGCTTACCGCTCACGATGTCTCCGATCCGCAGCGGTGTAACCCCAATCTCCTTGGCAACCTGATAACGCGCCAGCGCCATGGGACTCATGAATTCCTCCCCAAGCAACTCGCCGGGTGACACTGGGGCCAACTTTTGCGTCACGTTTGCGGTGCGTATATTTTTCACGTTCTGGCTCCCTAGCGGTAGTCAACGATTTCAACGTCAGACGGTCCTCGTGGGGTTCTCAAGTTATCCAAACTTGTTGCAATGCCCCGCTGTCTCAGCTTGCGCTGTGCCGCTCGATCAATTGACTCGAATCTTCGAACTCGAGTCCTTTGCTCTATTTTTTGGGTATCTCGATCTGCGAAAGAGATGATCACAGATCTGATCATGACGCAGCGCATGATTAACGTCAGGCATGACGATCGGTCGTTGAGGCCAGGTGGAAGTGGGGAAAGCGAATATGTCATCAATGCGATATCGCATTGATGACATATTGCGAAGTTGCCCAGGTTTTTTCAGGGCGACCGTTTGGCGGGCTGACCAGCGTGAGTTGACGCTCTGCGGAGCAGCTGACGTTGGGTACCCAACCCGTCAACGGAGCACTCGAAGGTGTCGCCCTCTTCGAGGTAGGGGAACCGGCCCGATAGGGCAACTCCCTCGGGCGTCCCGGTGTTGATGATGTCGCCCGGTTCGAGCACGAGGAAGTGGGAGAGATGCCACACGATGTGGGCCACGGAAAAGAGCATGTCTGAGGTCGCGGACGACTGCCGGACCTCTCCGTTGACGCTGGAGCTCAGGTTCAGACGCTGAACATCGGGGACGTCGTCGGCTGGCACGAGCCAGGGGCCGAGGGGATTGAAGGTCTCAGAGCACTTGCCCTTCGACCATTGGCCACCTGAGACGTCGAACTGGTATGTCCGCTCCGATACGTCGTTGGCGACGGCGTATCCTGCGATGTGTTCCGCTGCCATGTCGGGCGAGTCGAGGTAGCGTGCCGTCTGTCCGATAACGACCGCCAATTCGACCTCCCAGTCGACCCGGCTTGCTCCAGGTGGCATCAGCACGTCGTCGTATGGACCGACGACGGTGTTGGGGTGCTTGAGGAAGATGATCGGCGAGTTCGGCGGGTCGCCTCCCATCTCGGCCGCGTGGGCCGCGTAGTTCTGCCCAACACAGATGACCGCGCCCGGCCTGGCAACGGGTGCCCCCACCCGCACGTCGTCGGTCAAGGATGACAAGTCGTAACTCTCGCCGTCGCTCAGGCGGACCGCGGGCCGCTCCTGCCCTGTGTGCCCGATTCGCATAAGTTGCATGGGATTCTCCTTCATCGTGAGGTTGTGCGAAACCGATCGGTCGAGGCGGAGTCCACCGTCGGTGGGAAAACCTTTCTGGTGACCTAGAGGTGTCGACATACAAGCCCCTTCATCTCTTCGGGTTTGAAACGTTCGGTGAAGAAACCTAGGTGAGCCGAGCCCACCCCACCCAGGTTCAGGGCTACAGTCGTTCCGCGCTGGTGCGCTTGCGCATGACCTGCTCGCGGTAGAAACTGCCGCGCTTGGTGCGGGGAACCACGAAGCGGTCGTAGAGGGCGACCACTGCGACGACGACGACCCAACTGGTGAAGGCCTTCCAGTCTAGGCTGAAGATGCCGTAGCCGATGATTGCCGTGTAGATCAGCAAGAAGACCGCGAGCGGCACACCAAACCTCACTGTCAAGGGGCGGTCGAGGTTGCTTCTCGCTCGCATCCGGAGAAAAAACAGCGCTATGACGAAGTACAGGGTCGCCGACCATGCCGACAGCACGTGCAGGATGAAGGTGAAATCATTCCAGTAGACACCGATCAGCGCAAACCCGGCAAGCAGCAAGATCGCAACCCATGGAACCGACCGGCTGGAGTAGCGGCCAATAATGCGGGGGAGGGCTCCCTGCTGGGCGTAGAGCGCGACGATCCGGCTCATACCCATGAAGAACACGCTCAGCGTCGTGTACGTGGCGACCAGCATGGTCAAGAGCGCTAGATAGAACAGCGGGTGGTTGCTGCTTTCAGCGAGCCGCTGCTGCACGATCTCCACCGTGGGCACCGGCATCGCAATCAGCACGACCAGGGGGGCGCCGGCCAGCACCGCGAGAATGAGCGGAATCTGCCTGACCCAAAGCTGTAGCGCGGCAGAGAGCAGGCCCACGTCGCGGGACTGATGGAAGTTGCTCCACTCGTCAACGAGTACCTGTTGGACCTCGAGGATTCCGGCCATGATCCCAAGCCACAGACCAGCGACGACGAAGAGGGTGAGCCAGTTCGTGGGGGTGGGGGAGTCCCAGTTTGCTGACCAGATGTTGCTGTCGGCGACCAGCCACCACAGTCCCACAGCCAGCACCAGGTCGCCGACGAGCGTGATGACGACCAGCGCGGACTGCACCTTGCCCGTGATCTGGTGGCCGACCAAGTTGAGGGCGACGACAGGGATGAGTACGACGTAAGGCCAGATGTCCTCGGGTACGCCTGGGAACAGTATTGTGAACAATCCCTTCGCGACGAGAAGCTCCAGCCACATGAAGGCGCCATACACGGGCGCATAGAGGATGAAATACGACGTCCCGAGTGAGAACAACCCCGCTTCTCGTCCGTAGGACTGGATCGAGCCGGGTTCGGGAACCGCCGTGATCATCTCGCGGTAGAGCCACCAGGCCACCACGATGACGATGGCTCCGGCGACGAAGCCGATGATCGTCCACTTGATGCCGTAGAAGCTCGCGATGAACACGATCCACGCCCAGCCAGCGGTGAAGAGCATCTCGCCAGTTCCCATCGCTGAGACGTCGAACCAACTGAGGCGCTTTTCGTTGACGAGCTTGATGTCGTCGTGGTGTTCGAATGTTTCGTCTTGGGTTGCCATTTTTCACACTCCATCTGTTGATTCACTCAGGGATGAGTCACGTTTCGGTGCGGTGTTGCTGCGTGAGCCGACTTCGGGTTCGGCGCCCGTACCATCGACGACGGTGCCCTTGCTGATGAGCAGAAATGTAGACGTCATCTCAGGTCTTGCCTCCTCGACGGTCCTGCCTGTCAACGGTGCTTCTGGAGCGCCAGTTCGTGGGGA
>JBDNFH010000152.1:0-18017 GCA_041689915.1 Candidatus Nanopelagicales bacterium
ACCGTGGCATGCGTTCCGCTAATGGATTGCGGCTCGATACCTATCGACTCGGCTAACTCTTAGGCGCACCTCTGGAACGGAATCAGCATGGCTGCTGAGGGTGTAACCGAGCCGGTTGCATAAGTACTGTTGCAGAGGTACTGTGCCGAGACGCTGACGTTCCGAAGTTTCGCGAATACAAACTGCCTCAGTCCCGAGTTTGTTATCGCCTCACGGACAAGAGTGGCAACGTGGGCGCGTTCGCTTTACCCGCGTTCAGTGCGGATCTTGGTGAGCAAGTTACTCAAAGCGCGCACGCATACGCGACGGGATTGCACTGAATTGAGTCGCTCTGGCACCCAATCCGCGCGCTCTAAACGGTGATCACGGGGCAATCAACAATGTCGTTGATTGCTGGAAACTCCGAGCGCCAATTTTTCTCAATCTGAACATCAATCTCAGCTCTGATCACAGTCTGCGTTCCCCCACCTTGGGCCAAGACATTTCCGAGCGGGTCAATGATCACTGAACGTCCCCCCATTTGGTGTTTACCTTGGACACCAACTTGATTGCAGGCAATCACCCAGGCTTGGTTTTCAACCGCTCGCGCGGGCAGTAGCGCATCCCACTGACCAATTCGAGGAACCGGCCACCCCGAGGGAATCACGAAAGCTTGCGCTCCCGCAATCCGCATCTCGTGGAACATCTCAGGGAAACGAGCGTCGTAGCAGGTAGCAAGACCTGTTAATCCCAATGGCGTTTCAACCATCACGTAATCATTACCTGGAGCCATAGTGTCTTGTTCGCGTGCGTACGTGAACACATGCACCTTGCGGTAGTACGCGGCCAGTTCACCCTGTGGGTTAAACAGCACGCTCGTGTTGTGCAGAGCATCAGCATCTTGTTCGCAAAAGGAACCGCCGTGCAACCAAATTCCATGCTCGCGTGCTTTTTGAGCGAGTGACGTTGGTAACGCTCCGTCAATTGGTTGAGCTTGCAGGCGGCTGGCTTCAAGGTCAAATGCCCCGACATTCCACAACTCGGGCAACAACATAAAGTCACAATCAGGTGCCTGCTGGTCAATTAACCCAAGAACTCGCTCAACCCGTTCCGGAGCCGGCTCAGAGGTTGAGCAATCAATTTGCAGTACCGCGACTTTTACGCTCATGTGCCTAAGTGTAGAGCCCAACCCGAACCCCCGAGGTGTAGTCCAAATGGGCTCAAAAGTGTAGTATCGCGAGGGATTTAATCCTCCCCACGGATGAATCCGGGGGCTTCTCGGGCACTTCGTGACCATGAGGACCGTGGCGCTCCCGCCACATCGGCGCCCGGATCGTCGAGAATGTCGGGGCTACGTGCGGTAGGCATCGGCGCGACCGCGTACGTCAAGAACTGTTATGACGTGGCGATCCTCATTTATGAGGTAGCGGATTCGGTAACTGCTGCGGCGGGCGACCCAGTGGCCAGCGAAGGGAGCACGTAACGCTGTGCCGAGTCGCTGGGGGTTGTCGCGGAGCGCACCGTCGACGAGTTCCCAAGCCGCGACGGCGATCTTTACCGGCAGTTCATCGGCGAGGGCACGGCGCGCAGGTCGGGCAACTTCGACACCGTACCTCACGCCGCGCCAGTGGTGTGTCGCACTCGCTCGGCAACGAGCCGGGAAATGTCCTCACCCGTGCTTACGTCGCCGGTCGCCACCCCTTGTTGCGCCTCACCCAGGCGTTGCTGATCGATCGGGTCGTTGATCAGCGCAAGGGTCTCCATGATGGACTCGTAGTCATCAACTGAGATCACTACCGCGGCGGGAGTTCCGTTGCGGGTAATGGTCAGCGTGTCGTGGGTGCGGGTCACATTTTCAACGAGGGCAGACAACCGATCCCGGACGGTGGCAAGAGGCAATGTGGTCATAGCCACTATTCTAGCCATGTTTGGGCCCGTAGAGCCAACCATGCAGCCTCTCACGGAAGAGAGAACTCAAGGGCGGACGCGAGCGAGCTGTGTACACCCCCGCACGAACGACCTTCACAACCCCACCCATCAAGCACCGTCACACGCTGAGTAGTCATGGAGTGCATGTGAAGTGAAATTGGGTCCCGATATGTTGACCTGGCCGCACCAAATCTGCTTCACTTCGCGCAATCGGTCGACACAGAAAAAGTCGGACTTCCAGCTGTACTTGCCGTTATTACCGTCGCCGAGCACGCCTACGTCCGAGAAGATGGGGTAGTGGTAATCCCCAATAACTCATTTGGACCGTGAGCAATGCTCATCATTGCCAAGACAATTTCGGCCCAGATGGGGCAGAATGAAAGCATGTCTAACCTCCTTGAGACCAAGAGTTCCCTTGACCCCATGAAGACCTACCTTGAGGCAGTCTTGGACTTCTACGCCACCTTGAACTCGCTTACTGCCGAGCAGTGGTCACTGCCCACTCCGTGTCCAGGCTGGAGTGTGGCCGACATTGTTGCCCACACAATTGACCTTGACTCTATGGCTGCGGGGGAGCCCGCACCAGCACATGAACCAGATTGGGATCAACTCCCCCACGTCAAAGGGCCAGCAAATCGATTCACTGAACTCGGGGTTGACTACCGCAGGGGAACACCACCAGCCGCACTCCAGGAACAAATGCTCACCGCGGCTAATAACCTCGCCGACTTTCTCAACACGGAATCCCCAACATTAACTGTGCCCTGGGTCAAAGGTGAAATCTCAAGAGAAAAATTCCTTGGCATGCGTGCATTTGACATCTGGACCCATGATCAAGACGTTCGGATTGCTGTCGGCCTGCCAACCGGCCTCACTAGCAATCCAGCCAAGAACGCAACAAAGCGAATGCTGGAGGCTCTTCCCTTTATTTGGGGTAAGAAGATCGCTGCACCCAGTAGCGAGTCATTAACACTAATTCTCACCGGGCCAGACTTTGACGGCACCCTGTATGTCGCAACGGACGCAGCAGGCAAAGCCGCTTTCATCGCCGAACCAGCAGGCGAGGTAACCCAAATCGAGATCGCCTGGTCCGACTTCGTCAATGGTTTTTGCGGCCGGGTAGACACCGAGGTGACAACTGCACGAATCACTGGATCAGGCCCGCGAGTACAGGAGTTCATTAACGCACTCGCGTCTACACCTTGATTACTGCCGTGACGAGTTAGTCAATTAGTACTTCAGGCGGATTCCAAAATTCGCAATTCAAGGTGCAAACCTGCAGCAGTAGCCATGTTGACCAGTGCATCCAGGCTGAACAAGTTGATCTTTCCGCGAACCAAGTCAGAGACGCGTGGCTGAGTAACACCGAAAAGTTCTGCTGCTTGCACTTGACTCATGTCGGTACGACTCAGGTGTTCCTTCAGCGCCGACATCAGTACAGAACGCAACTTCATGCTTTCTGTTTCTTCGGGCGTGTCCTCGATCGCGTCCCAGACACTGACAAACCGTTGGTTATTCATGGGCCTAACTCCTTTAATAGATCTCGATAACGACTGGATGCCAAATCTAAGTCAGTTTTGCTAGTTTTTGATGTCTTCTTTTCAAAACAATGCAGCACGTAAATTGCGTCGGCAAACTTTGCGACGAAGATGACGCGAAAAGCTCCGTTAGTTTCTCGAATTCGGATTTCTTTTACACCTCTACCAACAGTTGCCATAGGCTTCCAGTCATTTGGCTCATGGCCATTTTGAACTCTGTCAAGTTGGTATCCAACCTGACTTCTCGCCGCCACTGGAAACTCACGTAAGTCGTCCAAGGAACTACCCCGAAATTCAATTGGTTTCCAAGATGACACGACTCAATTATATAATATCTTGTATAGTCAATCGTTACGGGGCTGATTAGCCGTTGAGAAGTAACTCCTCCAGGGTCGGGTCCGCCAAGTAGTTGGCCACACTGGCCAAGGCACGTGAGCCAAGAGCACCATCAATTATTCGGTGGTCAAATGACAAACTGAGTTGCATGATCGGTCTGATCACAATGGAGTCGTTGACTACCCATGGTTTATTTATGATCCGGCCCATGGCAAGAATCGCGGCTTGACCGGGGGAAATAATCGGGGTTCCACCGTCAACGCCAAAGACACCAACGTTAGTGACCGTGATGGTTCCGCCAGTGAGGTCGGCCGGGGTTGCTGAACCACTTCTCGCCTTGTCCATCTGCGTTGTGATGCCGGCAGAGAGTGCGATTAAGTTTGCCGCGCTGGCATTTCTCACAACCGGAACCAGGAGCCCCTTCGGGGTATCAGCTGCGAAACCTAGATGCACGTTGGGGTGGATCACAACGTCGGCGCCTTCACTCGTATCAATCCAACTTGAATTAATACGTGGGTACTTTTGGGCCGCACGAATGAGGGCAGCAGCAACCAACACGAATGGCGTGATCCGCTCGGTATTTGCTGCCTTGAGTCTTTCCACAACTTCGAGTGTTCGCGACATGTCGACTTCAACCCACTCGGTGACATGGGGAGCTGTGAACGCGGATGCGACCATGGCCTCGGCCATCATGCGCTGCACACCACGAACCGGAATGCGTTCACCCGCTTGATCTTGGGAAGCACTTGGCGGAACCGCTTCACCACCGATTGCCGTGTTTACATCTTCACGCGTGACTTCTCCATTGCGCCCGGTTCCCACCAGGGTCGCCAGGTCAATTCCTTTATCTTTTGCAAGTTTGCGAACAAGCGGCTTTGCGGTAACCCGGCTAGAAGTTGACGGCGAATTTGTGGTGGCGCTCTTGCGAGGGCGTCGATCCAGTGATGCGTCTTCTTTGACTCCGTAACCAACAAGTACGGGTTCGCGTTGGGATTGCGTCCCGGTATCAATCGAAATTATCTGTGCTCCAACGGGAACGACGGCACCTGCTACTTCGTGGATCTGCACAACTATGCCGGCCCAAGGGCACGGGAGTTCAACTGTTGCTTTAGCAGTCTCAATCTCAACCACCATTTGGTTGACAACTACGGCGTCACCTGGCTCGACGAGCCAGCGCAGAATTTCAGCTTCGGTTAAACCTTCACCAGCGTCGGGCAAATGGAAAATTTCAACAGGCACGGTTACGCCTCCATCACTGAATCAACGGCGACCAGAATTCGGTCATGATCGGGTAGATAGTGCTCTTCAAGTTTGCTCGGTGGATAAGGAATGTCGTATCCCGTTACCCGCTCAATTGGTGCCTCGAGGTTATAGAAGCAACTCTTGCCGATTCGCGCTGCGATCTCGGCTCCCAGACCCAGACTTCCTGGAGCTTCATGAACAATCACGAGTCGTCCAGTTCGCTGCACTGAATCAGCAATGCTTCGGTCATCAAGTGGTGACAGTGATTGAAGGTCAATCACTTCAAGTGAGTACTCACTCGCGTTGGCAGCTTGCAAGGCAGTTTTGACCATAGGTCCGTAGGCGACCACTGTTACATCAGATCCGGTTCTCACAATCCGAGCCCGCCACGGATCTGTGTTCGCTTGGCCTTGATCAACTACACCTTTATCCCAGTAGCGACGCTTGGGCTCGAAGAAAATTACCGGGTCATCACTGCGAATCGCGGACAAGAGACAGGAATATGCAGACTGGGGATCACTCGGTGTGAGAACACGGAGCCCAGGAATGTGAGCAAAAAAAGTTTCAGGCGACTCACTGTGGTGTTCAACTGCACCAATTCCACCACCATAAGGAATCCGAACCGTAATCGGCAGTTTCACCGATCCGTTTGTCCGGCGGTGCACCTTGGCCAACTGAGAAATGATTTGATCAAATGCGGGAAAAACAAAACCGTCAAATTGAATTTCAAGTACTGGTCGGTAGCCACGCATAGCTAGTCCAATTGCCGTTCCAACAATTCCGCTTTCAGCAAGTGGAGAGTCGAGTACTCGGTGTTCACCGAAGTCTTTGTGGAGCCCGTCGGTTACCCGGAAGACGCCACCAAGTTTACCAATATCTTCACCAAAAAGGAGCACCCTATTGTCCTCTTCCATTGCTGTACGCAAGGCAAGGTTGAGTGCTTTGGCAATGGTCAACTCGGTTGTCATGACTGGACTCCCGAATCGGCAAAGCCTTCGTGGTAATTAATGAAAGCTGCGCGTTGCGCATCGAGTGCCTCATGGTTTTCGGCATAAACATGATCAAATATTGACTCCGGTGCCGGCTCGGGCATGTTACGTACCGAGATTCGCAGGTTCTCGGCCCACGTATCCACTTCAGACTCAATCGCATCAAAGAAAACTCGATCGGCGATTCCATGACGCGCCAACATTACCTTGAGTCGCTCAATGGGATCTCTGAGTTTCCAGTATTGTAAATCATTTTCATGGCGATACCGCGTTGGGTCGTCAGAGGTTGTGTGGGCGGCCATGCGGTAGGTGAAAGCTTCAATCAGCGTCGGTCCAGCACCACTGCTTGCCCGCTCAAGGACAGCATTCGTGACCGCTATCACTGCCAAGATGTCATTGCCGTCAACGAGAACACCGGGGAATCCGAAACCGTCTGCTCGTTTGTAAATCGGGCTCTTGACAAATTTTTCACTTGGTTGGCTGATTGCCCATTGATTGTTCTCGCAGAAAAACACGACCGGGGCATCGAAAGTTGAAGCAAAAACGAAACTCTCATTTACGTCTCCCTGAGCGGTTGCTCCGTCGCCAAAGTAAGTGATCACAGCGTCTTCACTTTGATCTAGGGTGCAACCCATGGCGTAACCAACCCCGTTGAGCACCTGGTTACCAAGCACGATTGTGTAGGTATGGCATCGATGCTCAAGTGGGTCCCAACCACCCGTTGAAATTCCGCGGTACACCTCCATAATTTTAATCGGGTCAACACCGCGCATCCAGGCAACACCGTGATCGCGGTAGGTCGGAAATGCAAAATCATTTTTTTCGAGTGCAAAAGCTGAACCAACTTGGGCAGCTTCTTGACCCAGTGAGGAAGCCCAAAGTCCCAGTTGTCCTTGACGTTGAAGTGCCGTTGCTTCCTGATCCAGTCGTCGCACAAAGACCATTTCGCGGTAGAGCATTTTGTACTGAGCATTGGTGAGTTCAAGTGAATAGGTGTCATGACTCACCAACTCACCTTCGGGAGTGAGTAACTGCACCGCAGGATTGTGTGAATTCTGTGATTGTGGGGCCATTGTCATTGACATAGTGATTCACGCTTGTGAAGACGTGTCCTTTCGGCTCTATCCTGCCACCTGCATAATGCTTTCATGGGGCAGATCCGCGTGTTTCTTTTAGATGACCACGAAATCGTTCGTCGGGGCCTCGCCGAACTTATCGGGTTACAGTCCGACCTTGTGGTTGTTGGTGAGGCGGGGACGGCGGCTGAAGCCATTATCCGGATCACGGCTTCGCAGCCTGATGTTGCTGTTCTTGACGTTCGCCTGCCCGACGGAAATGGGGTTGAAGTGTGCCGCGAGGTTCGATCACTCTTTCCTAATATCCACGTTTTGATGCTCACTTCCTATACTGATGACGAAGCCCTATTTAATGCAATCATGGCCGGGGCATCGGGTTATATTCTCAAGGAGATTCGCGGCACGGACTTGATCACTGCAATTCGACTGGTTGCAGCAGGCAAAAGCATGCTTGACCCCAGTGTCACCGAACGGGTCCTGGAACGACTACGAAATGGCAATAAAGGAAACGACGAGCTTTCAGGTCTCACCGAGCAGGAGAAAACAATTTTGATGTTAATCGGTGAAGGAATGACCAACCGACAAATCGGCGAGCAAATGCATTTGGCTGAAAAAACTATTAAGAACTATGTTTCTGGGCTGCTCGCCAAACTGGGTATGGAACGCCGCACCCAAGCCGCCGCCTACGTCGCCCGCCTTGAATCCAAAATGCAGTTTCCCAAAATATCAAACTAGCGGAACGCTCCAGCGCAAATAGGTTCCCGGCTGTGAGTCAGGTGTTATCCCAATCCTGAATTCACCACCGAGCTCCGCTGCCCTTGATTCCATATTTGCAATACCAGAAATCCGTTCTCCCGGTGTGTAGCCATTACCGTTGTCACTCACTTCGCAGACAAGGATCCGTGAATCTACCGCGACCCGAACGCTTGCTTCGGTTGCCTGTGCGTGTTTAGCACAGTTGATCAAGCTTTCGCGAACAACAGCTACAAGGTGATCACCTATTTGAGGTGAAATAGCAGAATCTAACGGTCCAGTTAAAGTTAGTCTGGCCGAAAAACCAAGAGCAACGGTAGCGGAACTGACTTCCTGGGAAATTCTTGCCCGAATTGAGAGTTCGGGTGACGCAGTATGCAAGTCAAAAATCGTTTGTCGAATTTCTCGAATTGTTTCATCAAGTTGACCGACTGCGAGATCAATTTTTTCACTAATCTCGGGTGGGAGCGTGCCACTTTGCATCAAACCGTTCAATAGCATTCCGGTGGCAAAAACTCTTTGAATTACTAGGTCGTGGAGATCACGGCCGATTCGATCGCGATCCTCTAATATCGCAATTTCCTTTTTATCTTGTTGAGCCGCGGCTAGCACTAGCGTGAGTGCAGCCTGTCCGGCGAAAGACTCGACGAGGTCAATTACTTCACTTGCCACGAGCCGCGAGCCGGTCGGCCAGACGAGCAGCAGTACGCCCAATACTTTGTCAACCGTGCGTAATGGCAACGAAACTGCTGCCAATGGTTCGTCTTTGGGATCCGTCGTCACTTGATTCCACATCAAACATTGGTCTTCAATGATGCTGCCACCTATTGAGAAAGACCTCTCGAGGATTGAATCGGCGGGTGCAGGTCTTCCTAGCCAATCACGCAAACGACGCACTGACTCAGATGACTCCGAATCAATGTTTACTATTTCAATAGTGAGTACGCCACAAGTATCAGGTAGTGCAACGAGGGCTGCTGAGGCACCCGTGAGCAATCTTGATCTTTTCGCAATGAGTTCAAGAACTTCTCCACTGTCACCGCCAGAAAGTACTGCAGTCCCAATCTCTGAAACTGCTCGCTGCCACTTTTCTTTTTGGGTTGCGAGTTCATAGAGTCTCGCATTTTCAATTGCAACAGCGGCGGCTGTTGCAAAAGCAACTACTGCTTGTTCATCTGCATCGGTAAAAGCCGCACCGCCCTTTTTATCCGTCAAATACAGGTTGCCAAAAACTTCCCCGCGGACCCGAATCGGTACACCCAAAAAGGAAGTCATGGGAGGGTGATTTTTGGGGAATCCGATTGATGCTGGGTGCTCACTGATCTGGGATAGGCGCAACGGAGTCGGATGTACACTTAACTCTCCAAGGAGTCCCCCACCCATGGGTAAGTTGCCAATTTGCCTACTCACCTCGTCCGGCATTCCGACATGGATGAAGTCTTGAATCTTGCCGTCAAAATCCAGCACTCCGAGGGCGCCATAGGAAGCGTCAGCCAAGTAGACCGCGTTAGTAACAATTCTTCGCAGAGTTGATTCGAGTTCCAACCCAGATGCAACCCCCATAAGAGCCGAATACAGTCCCTCGTCTGTGTCCACGGGCCTATCTTGCCCGTATGTCTGCGAGTTGTTCATCTCTGTGTCGCAACGCCAACGGGTAAGCCCCGAATAATCTCCTGCATGTGCAGTTGTTCCTGTTGTTGCGCCCACGATTGCGCGTACCAACCACCAAGTTCAACGAGTTCTTCATGGGTCCCGATTGCAACAACGCGACCGGCGTCAAGTTCGATAATCTGATCACACTTTTGGGCAGCGGTGAGTCGATGCGTAATCATGATTGTCGTTACACCGTGAGTCGATCCCCAAATATCTCGTTCAATTTTCTCAGCCGTCTCAAAATCCAAATGTTCCGTTGGTTCGTCAAGAATCACAAGATCACTTCCCGCAGCAATGAGGCGGGCAAAAGCAAGCCGGTGGCGTTCACCACCTGACATCCGGTTTCCAAAACTTCCCAATTCAGTATCTAAGCCACGTGGTTGAGCAGCGAGCCATTCCAATAAGTCGGCCCGCTCAAGAACATTCAAGATCTCTCGGTCACTCATTTCACCGCCGCCAATTTGAATATTGTTGCGGATAGTTGTGTCAAAAACATAACTTTGTTGGGCAAGTATCGTTTTTGAGTCCGCTATTTCTATATGACCCGTAAAGGGCAGGTAACCCATGAGGCAATACGCGAGTGTTGACTTACCCGAGCCGCTGGGGCCAACAATCGCGACATGTGAATGCGGTGCAATCGAGAAAGTGACATCTTGCAGCGCAACCGAATCTGAATTAGGCCAGTGCGCTTTCAGATCCCGAACCTCAACCCCTTCACCATTTCTCAAGGTTTGTTGCGGGTCCATCGCAGTGTCCTCAAGGTCATCAATGTCATCAAGGTCTTCGATCTGCTGCGCCACAACTGACATATTGCGCCAGTTCACGGCCGCTGCCGGCAGCGTTCCAAGGACCTCAAAGAGGGCGAGTGGAAGCAGCGCCAGAACCGCGAGCATTACCGGATTAAGCTGCCCCGAAGTCACGGCAGGAATCCCAATCAGCAGTGCTCCAATTACTGCAGATCCCTGCAAAACCGTTCCAAGACCATTGCCTAAACCAATTGACCACGCTTGTCGGTTCAGAAGTGCATTGACTCTTGCATCCCGTTCCTCCAATGCACCAAGCGCACTTGGACCTGATCCGGTAACCAGAATCTGTTCGGTGTTGTCTGTAATCTCAACAACTGCGTCGATCACTTGGGACCGCGCCGGTGCTAACCGAGTATCGGTGCGTGAGGCAATAATTCGCACAATAACGGGAACCACAATGAGCGCAATGGAACCAAGAATGGTGATCAGAATTCCGTTTACTGGCAGTACCCACCAGGTGAAACCCGCGATCGCAATTGTGACCAGCAGCGCTTGAACCCAAGGCAAGACAACCCGCAATGGTAAGTCAAGGGCACTGTCAACATCCGCACCAATTCGGGAAAGATACTCACCGCGGGAGAGATTGCGTAGCCCAATGGGTGTGATCCGTTCCAGATTGAGGTAAACACTGACGCGCAATTTGGTCAGCCCACGTAGGGCTGAGCTGTGACCAACCAGTCGCTCAACGTAGCGAAGCAATGCGCGCGACAACGCCAAGAATCTGACCATTACAGCGGCCACGGTCAACGTCAGTACCGGAGGCATCCCTGCCGCTGTTGCAATCAACCAAGCAGAAACACCTATCAATGCAACCGCGCTGAGTGAGGCTAGCGATCCAAGAAGTGCGGTTCCCGCGAGTCCTTTTCGGTCCGCGGCCACATCCCGCCACAGTTTTCCGGTTGCTGAGATCACCAGTTCCTCGATCCAATGGGAACAATCGCATTGAGATCCTGGTGCTCCCGAGTTTCACTTGGAATACCCGGAATTAGTCCGGAATTTCCAACCCGGACTATTTGATCCGCAATGCTCAGTAGCCCTGGGCGGTGCGCCACCAAAATAACAATTCCTTTTTCATTCGCAAAGTCACGCAATGTTTCAGCAATGAGAAGTTCACTCGCCGAATCGACAGCCGCCGTAGGTTCGTCGAGAATGAGGACGGTTGGGTCACCCATTAATGCGCGGGCCAACGCAAGTCTTTGTAGTTGGCCACCGGAAAGCCCGGTCCCGGACTGCAGTTCGTAATCAAGACCGATCGGTCTCATTTCAGCTGCGATATGTGAACTTTCTAAAACTTCCCAGATCTTGGTATCACTCGCCTCACCCGAGAGATCAACAACACTTCGAATTGTTGGTGATCCCCCCAAATCTTTGGAGAAGAAATGCGGCTCTTGCGGTAACCAACCAATGTGCTTGTGCCATGAAGCCAGTGAGACTTCACCAAGTGGTGTCTGATCAATGTGAATTGTGCCGTTGTGAATGGGAATTAAACCAAGGAGCGCACGCAACAACGTGGTCTTGCCACTGCCGGACGTTCCCACGATTGCGGTCACAGTTCCCACTTGTGCGGTGAAAGTGGTTGGGCTTAATGCGATGTTCTGCGATCCCGGATGCACAATTTCCAGGTTGTTGATTTCAATTGCAGCTCCCTTGCGAACATCAGTTCCTTGGGTTGCCTTGAGTTGGTCCGATTCAATGAGTGAGAAAAGCTTGTCGGCAGCTCCTAGGCCCTCGGCTGCTGCGTGGAAGTGCTGTCCAATAAGTCGCAAAGGTAAGTACACCTCGGGTGCAAGTACCAGCACAAAAAGCCCAATGGAAAATACGATCTGTCCCTCGGCAAGGCGTAAGCCTACGGATACGGCGACGAGGGCGACGGAGAGAGTTGCGAGCAGTTCTAATGCTAAAGATGACAGAAATGAAATGCGCAGAACACCCATGGTGCTGGAGCGGTATTCCGCACCAACTTTTTCAATAATTTTCACCTGTGTTTGGGCTCGACCAAATATTTTGAGTGTGGGAAGACCTGAAATGAGATCAAGGAAGTGACCGCTGAGCTTGGTCAGCGTTTTCCATTGCTTATCAACTTTTTGCTGGGTGAACATGCCGATCAGGATCATAAAAATTGGAATCAACGGAACCGTGAAGACAACAATCAAAGCCGAGATTAAGTCTTGGGTGAAAATCACCGCAATGATTGAGATCGGAATAATTACCGCCAGCACTAACTGTGGGAGATAGCGGGAGAAGAAACTGTCGAGCGCGTCGATTCCGCGAGTTGCAAGGGCGGCGATCTCTCCGGCACCCATTCCTGCGTTGCCTTGATCAATGAGAGCGGACATGGCGGCCTGACGCAATTCCGATTTAGCAGCTCCGGCTGATCGAGCAGCAACGGTATCTGAGATCCAAATCAATATTGCCCGGCATGCGAAGGTAAGAACCAAAGCGATGATTGCAAAGGAAACACCCCCCAAGGTATTTCCATTACCAATCACATCAACCAAAATGGATGATAAGAACCACGCTTGCAAGATCACGAACAGCGCCGTTAGTGCACCAACCAGAACCGAGATGACAAAGAAGCGCCGGGTACTCCGGGCGTAGCGAAATAGCCTCGGGTCAACTGGTTTCATTCGACTATCTTGTCTGGTAACCGATCTCTACTTCGTCGCTGTGAAGCGGTCATCATTGCGCCCTGCCACTGGTTGGGCAGGAATCATTGAGGTACTGATCCGCTTGCGGAACACCCAGTAGGTCCAGCCCTGGTAGATCACAACAATCGGGGTCATGATCACAGCGACCCAGGTCATCACGGTCAACGTGTACGCCGCACTTGATGCGTTATCGACCGTGAGATTGAAAGCGGTGTCGATTGAACTCACCATCACGTTGGGAAACAGCCCAACAAAGAGGGATGCCACCGCAAGCAGGATTGTCGTGGAACTGAGCACAAACGCCCAACCATCACGACCGACTCGGGTCAGCCAGATCGCGCCAAGCCACGCAACGGCTGCCACCAACACCATGGGAAGCGTGATTGCTACTCGACCAGAGAATGTCTGGGCCCAGAGCAACGCAACAACTGCAACAACCGCCGCAACGGGGCCAATCTTGTAGATCGTGGATCGCGCCGAGTCACGAACTTCACCCGATGTCTTCAGTGCCAGGAAGATAGCTCCATGGGTGGTGAAGACCAACAGGGTCATCAGGCCCAAGGCGATGCTAAATGGATTAAGCAGGTCAAAGAAATTGCCTGCGTAGTTGAAGTTGACTGCGTTAGCAGGATCCGTGCCAGAGAGTGGCTCAATTGGTGCGCCACCAATCACGTTTCCAAAGGCCACTCCGAAGAGGAATGCCGGTAGGACCGAACCAATGAAAATGGCAATATCCCAACGATTGCGCCAACTCTGCGAGTCCTGCTTTGCGCGGTACTCAAATGCGACGCCACGCATGATCAAAGCAAGTAGGAGTACGAAGAAGGCAAGGTAGAAACCACTGAACATGGTGGCGTACCACAATGGGAAGGCTGCAAAAGTTGCTCCACCAGCAACGATCAACCACACTTCGTTGCCATCCCACACAGGTCCGATTGTGTTGATAATGACCCGGCGGCGAAGATCGTCGCGACCAAGGATTGGCAGCAGAACGCCCACACCTAGATCAAAGCCGTCGAGGACGAAATAGCCAATCCACAACACTGCAATGAGGATGAACCAAACGTTAATGAGTTCCATTGTCTTTTCCTCTTCCGTTCAACTCAGTAAGCGAAGTAGAGCTTGTCATTTGATTGTGCTTCCTCATAAGGATCTTCCATTACAGTTTCGGGTGCACCTGCGCGGATGTATTTGAGTAGTAGTTTCATTTCGATGACCGCGAGGATTCCGTAGACTAAAGTGAATCCGATCAAACTGATCCACACTTCGGTCGTAGTAATCGAGGGTGAGACACCGTTGGCCGTTAATTGCTGGCCAAAGACCACCCACGGCTGTCGGCCCATCTCGGTGAAGATCCAGCCGGCACTGATTCCCAATAGTGGTCCGAGCATGACGAACAAAGTTGAGAACCCGAACAGGCGACCCTTGCGTGGATTACGTCCACCGCGGAAGCGCCACAGCGCCCAGAGCGACCACGCTGCACCCAGCATTCCTAGCCCGATCATGAGCCGGAATCCCCAATAAGTGATGGGTACAAAGGGAACGTAGTTTCCTGGACCGTATTCCGATTCATATTGCGCTTGAAGGTTATTAATTCCTTCAACCGTCCCCTCGAAACTTCCGGTGGACAGGTAGGAAAGTAGTCCCGGAATTTCAAGAATGGGTGTGGCATTCTCCCCGGTAACGTCGCCAATAGTGAGAACCGAGAATGGAGCCCGTTGCGTGGTTTCGTAGAGGGCTTCGGCAGCAGCCATCTTCATGGGTTGCTGTTGCACCATGATCTTGGAGTCCATGTCACCCGTGATGCTCACGGCGACTGCAGCAATCAAGGTAACGACCGCACCAGCCTTAATCGCTGGCCGGAAAATATTAATTTGGCGATCCTTCATGAGGAACCAAGCACCAACTGCGGCAACGCCCGTTCCCGCGACGAGGAAACTTGCGGACATGGTGTGGAAAAAGGCGATAACTGCGGTGTTCTGGAACAGAACCGAGCCAATGTCGTTGAGGACTGCGCGACCGGAGTCCGGATCAACCACAAAACCGACCGGGTGCTGCATCCATGCGTTCGCCGCAAGAATGAAGTACGCCGAGAGCATGGTTCCAAAAGCTGCCGCCCAAATGGTTGCAAGGTGTACCTTCTTGGGTAATCGATCCCAACCAAAGATCCAGAGTCCCAGGAATGTTGATTCTAGGAAGAATGCGAGTAATCCTTCCATGGCGAGTGGCGCACCGAATACGTCACCGACGAATCTTGAGTAGTCCGACCAGTTCATGCCGAACTGGAACTCCTGCACGATTCCGGTTACGACCCCCATAGCAAAGTTGATCAAAAACAACTTTCCAAAAAACTTGGTGAGCTTCAGGTACTTCTCTTGACCCGTCACGTACCAAATTGTCTGGAAAGCGGCGACAAACCACACAAGTCCCAGCGTGATGGGGACAAAAAAGAAGTGGTAGACGGTCGTAATACCAAATTGCCAGCGCGAGAGATCCAATACGTCCATGGCCCAATCTTTACGCGCTTATAGCTGCATCTTGACCGGCTTCCGACCTCAATAACGGGACTTTGGTCCCACATTCCGATTCGAGGACATGCCACCGACACAGGAAACGCCTCTCTGACATGCTTCACGGGTGGCAGCCGATGTTCGAGGAGTGACCGAAGCACCTATCCGCACCATCATGGGACCACTCATCACGCTGTGGATCATTTGGGGTTCCACCTACATGGGGATCGCTCTCATGGTGAAATCTATGCCGCCACTGTTGGGGTCTGGGACCCGCTTTATCACTGCTTCGCTGGTTCTAGGAACGATCGTGGTCCTGGTCAAAGGTCCACGCTCGTTTAAATTGACCGGGCCGCAAGTGCGCGGTGCGGCCTTCATGGGAGTCACGATTCTCGGGGTATCAATTGGCATTCTCTCGCTCGCGGAGCGATACGTACCCTCCGGAATCGCGGCCCTCATTGTCTCAGCTGTGCCACTGTGGATTATTTTCTTTCGATTCCGAGCAGGAGACCGCCCATCTCGGCTGACTCTCATGGGTGTTGGGGTCGGCCTCATGGGCCTAGTCCTGATGCTCCTCCCCGGCGGGACGGAGCCTGTTAATGGCGCGAGTAACTCCCAAGTCGCACTCTGGTCTGTAGCAATTGCGTGCGGTAGTTTTTCTTGGGCGTTTTTTAGCTGGCGGTCTACGAGATACCAGCAACCAGAGGAACCGCTGACTTCTGCCGTCATTCAACTCGCAACCGCGGGTATTTTCCTCACTTTGGTCGGGGCGCTCATTGGAGAAAGATGGGACTTCAATGTCGTCACCCAACAGTCCTGGGCCGGATGGGGCTATCTTGTCTTCGCTTCAGCAACGGCCTATAGCGCATTTGTCTGGCTGATCAATAACGCGCCGATGTCCCTGGTGGCAACCTACGCCTACATCAACCCCGTGGTCGCAGTATTCCTTGGCTTGATAATTCTCAATGAAGCCATAACAGTGGATGTGGTTGTCGGACTGTCAATCGTGGTCGGTGGCGTTGTGCTAGTAGTTAGCGGAGAACGTCGGACTCGTTTGCGACTTCCCGAGCAACCGCAATAAACCGATCATTCGCCTCGGTTTCTCCGATTGAAATTCGTAGTCCCTCACCAGGGAATGATCGTACCGATAATCCCGCTTGCTCCAATGCCTGATGCAGCACATCGGTGTGAGATCCAAGTCGCATCCAAATGAAATTCGCATAACTTGGGTTGAGTTGATAGCCAATAGTTGCTAGTACAATGGCAACGCGGTCCCGCTCCGCAACGACAGATGACACTCGCTCGAGTAATTCACTCTCAGCATTAATCGACGCGATTGCGGCCGCTTGCGCGATTGAGGAAACACCAAATGGCAATGCGGTCTTATGCAATGCATTAGTGATCGGTTCCTGGGAAATGCTGAACCCAACCCGTAAACCAGCAAGACCGTAGGCCTTGGAGAAAGTGTGTAGGACAACAATATTTGAATGCTCGCGATACAGGCGAATTGAGTCGCTTCGCTTTTCCGTGGGGACGTATTCAATGTAGGCTTCGTCGAGCACAATCACAATTTCGCTTGGAACTGTTGCAATAAACTTTTCAAGTTCGACTGGATCAACAATCTGTCCCGTTGGATTGTTCGGGGAACAAATAAAAATCACACGAGTGTTCGGTGTGATCGCTCGCAACATCGCATCTAGGTCGTGGGTTTCATCGGTCTTCAGTGGAATTTGAATACTTTGTGCGCCAGCAATCCCGGTCCAAATCGGATACGACTCAAAACTTCGCCAGGCGTACATAATGTTGTCACCAGGGCCTGCGGCCGATTGAATTATTTGGCCACACAACGCAACGCTTCCGGTACCTAGTGCAATGTGCTCTGCTGGAACCCCAAAGTGACTTGCAATAGCTGCAACCAGTTCCCTTGAAAAGGGATCCGGGTACCTGTTTATCTCAGCCGCAGCGGCCACAATCGCGGCCTGCACACTCTTTAGTGGTTCATGGTGGCTTTCATTACTGGAGATCTTGTAAGTGGTGATGTCAGTTCGTGGGTGTGGTCGCTGCCCAGCCTTGTAGGAGGGCAATGCCTCAAGATCGGGGCGAAGTCGGGGGCCGTTAGCGCTCACGTGCCTAATTTAGAGGGTAGGGGCTAATCCTTCAACAGCGTGTTAGCGAAATCGGGAACATAGTGATTGAGCCCCCGTGGCGGACGTTCATGGTCGGATGCTTTTGGGCGCTTTGGTAATGTCAGTTCCTTAACTTCAGGTGTTGAGTAGTCGATAGTGCTCAGGAAATGGTGGATGGAGTTCAAGCGAGCAATTCGTTTGTCGTCGGCTTCCACCACAAACCACGGTGACTCGGGCACATCCGTGTGAACAAACATTTCATCTTTAGCCTTTGAGTATTCCTCCCACTTCTTGACTGCTCCCCACGGATGAATCCGGGGGATTCCTGACTCAGCTTGCACGCCGTAACTCACCCGAAGGGAGCACGAAATGTCTGACAGCGTCAACGTCAGCACGGAACGACCCCGTGGGGTCTGGCCCTGCCGTGGCCAG
>JBDNFH010000153.1:0-3591 GCA_041689915.1 Candidatus Nanopelagicales bacterium
CGACGCATGTCCCAACACGGTCGGGCTGAAACACCACAACAGCAGGGCCGTACATCCGGCGGTTGCACCATACAAGTCCTTGGCCCACCGGTAACAGACCCACGCTCCCAGCAAGGAAAATGGAATGCAGGCCCAGCGAGCTAAAGTAAACGACCGTTGAAAACGATCAGGATACTCGCGAATCCAGCGGCGTCCGATATCAAACTCCGCGCGACGTCCGGAGCCGTCTGGATACCCGCGCAGGTCAATCTGCTGGCCTGACAGATACACGGGCAGCGTGCCCACGCAGCGAACCAGCGGAGGATTGACGTTGTACAGATCAAAACGTTTCAGCTGCCAATGACTCCATCCCGCAGGCAAATGCCCCACTTCGTCAACGACCGGCGAGTGTCGCGTGGCGGACCAAGCGAGCAATGCGACGTGAGTCGTCACGGTAAGCATCAGAGTTGTTTTCAGCCCCTGTCTCAAATTCCACCTCGTTCCTGTCCGGAATCTTGGCACGCGATTGCGCGGCCTAGGGCTTCATTCCGCCACGGTCGTTGTCATTCATTGCCGACCATGCCTTCAATCAGTTCGTCGCAATACTGTGAACAAGTCGCTCGAACTCGTGTGGTGACCAACCAGAAGAAGGGCCGATTCAGGCGTTCGGTGGGACTGGCAATTCCCCTGTTCGACGACCAGTAGATTCAGCACATCCCGCACAACGCAAATATTCCGAATGAGAGGATGTTGACATTCTGGTCACGATCTACACACTACACACTACACACTACACACTACACACTACACACCGTATATTACTCACTAAGGAAACTTGCAAAATGAATCGATTATTAGTGGTTGCCTGTTGTGCTTGTGTGGGCTTTCTCCTGCCAAGCGTGGTTTGTGAAGCAGTGAATTGCACTAAGGTTTCGCAAGGTTGTTTCACTTGGTTAAATGGAGATGAGAGTCCCTACCCAGGTTATTGTTGTTTTTCTGGTGGTGTTGATGTGACAGGGCGTGCCCCGATTAGCGGCGGTCATGAGAAACGGGACACCATCCCCAGCACTGGGTCGTGCTCTGATTTATGGGAGGTAAATTTCGGGACGTGTGACAACATAATTTGCTTTAACTGCTGCGGTGGCGCCACGTATTCGAAAAACTGTGCGAGAACTCCCTAGTGCTTTCTCGAACTAACGTCGCGGAAACTTGATTCCTTTGGTCGAGCGGGGTCTACGATGCAGCTTCTTGGACTTACCAATCTCTGTTTGACGTGGTCACTACTGTTTGTGGAGACGGAGGTGCGATCGCCGACATCGCCGCAGGAGTGGTTCCAAAATGAGATTGTTAACCTCCAAAAGATCCGCTCACTTGAATTTGTGGCAAAGCGCACGCAAATGCCGCGACAATTCAGATTGCCGGACGATGCACCCGTCGACCGGGCTGTTACCGCGAGTCAGATTGCCGGGTCGGAGACGATGCGGTTCGTTGCTAACGGCGTCTGTATACGGGTTGAATACGGTGATCAAAACGTCGTGGCCTACGATGGGGAATCGTTCCGAACCCTCCGAGATGGTGGGACTGCGTTCGGTGAGCGGTTAGGGATGCCAGACGGTCCCATCATACCTTTCCCGCATCCTATAACTTGGGCCTATCGATGGGCGTTTCCGCCCGGAACCTACGGAGATTTGCCGGCACTTGCCGAAACCGGGATGTGGGAACCTCTGTTTGACACTGCTTTTGAACCCACCCCTGGGACGATCGAGTGTTCGCGAATCAACGCCAATGGAAATGGCTATACTTACGAATTGTCAGTTGGGGCCGATGGCCATCTTGCCGGTTGGACTGGGTTCAAGATGCCCGGGCGAATCCGCGAAGGTGTGGTGACAATAACGGGGAGTACCTTAGTTCGCGACGGCGAGGAACAAGAAATTTGGATTCCGACCTCAGTGGCCTATGAAGCCAACAGCGAGGGGACGGTGACAATGATGTCGCCACATTGAAGGATGGCGACACTTTCCATTTGCCTAGAACAGGGTAACGAAACTATTAACAGATACCCCCTCATTGCCACTTGTTTAATTGTTTTTGTTGTGGCGATCTTTGCCGGAATTCACCACTCGGCTAGCAATCCTCCCGTGCCTGGCACGCTAACGCCCTCTGCAGTCGATTTCGGGAACGTAAAACTGGGAACGACGGAAGAGCTTAGGGTGGAGGTGCGAAACAATGGATCGCAGGAATTGCGAGTCGCTCGGATATCAACGGACTGCGGCTGTTTACGAGCCACACTCGATAGTAAAGTCCTACGTCCGGGTGAGGCTTCGTGGCTCTCTATTTCTCTCAGTGCGACGCGCATCGCTGATGACGTAGCGCAAGCTGTCTTCGTGTTCACTGAGGGTGTCTTGAACCCGAGTATCGTTAGTGTGAGATACAGCGTGAAGCCGAATCAGGTTGTCGTGAGGCCGTCGCACTTCAGCATGGGACGAGTAAATCAAGCTGATTTGCCTCTTTCCCGGCTGGCAGAAGTGGCGCTCCCGGAGAACGTAAGCACATTCTCGGTCCAGTCGTCGGCACCTTCGACATTTGAGTGCACAACGAACGACGACAATCGGGTTTCGGTCACGCTGATGAACAACGGAATTACCGGGGGCATTCGAGAAACAATCCAATTGGGAAGCGGGAGTGAATCCACGAGTGTTTTGGCTACGGCTTACGTAATAGGGCCACTCTACGCAACTCCATCAATGTTCTCGTTCGCCACTGACGATTCGGGATCGATGCAGCCCGTAACAGTAGACATAAATATGCGGAAAGGAGAGAGCGATGTCAGAATCGGCGAACCCAAGCTTTCATCAAACTTCTCCGAGGCGTTTCTAACTTCGCGTGTTCCATCGGGCTCAGGAACGGCAAAGGTACTTGTGCAAGCCCGTGGACAAGTCGCAAGGTTGACGACCAGTCGCGAGTTTGGGTATGTCGACGTTGAATACACAAATGGCGAAGACGAAGGGGTATTGCGGATCCCGATCGAACTTTATTGAAAGGATTTTTCCCGTATGGAGATCGGTTCTATGAAGCGATCCCATAATCTGAAGGATTCGGCGATCCATCCTCTGAGCGTGAGTCCATTATCTGACCGCAGTTTTCGCCAGATCGCCGCTGCAATTGCGGGCATTTTGCGGACCAATAACTGCGGAGCGGGTTATGCGCAAAAAACACCGTTGAACAAAGCAGAAGCCCACGCCGGGGAATTGATTGAGGCCCGGCGTTGTGGTGAGTGGTGGATTGCCGGCCACCGCACCGTTTTTGCGAATTGCGAAGGACTATCGATTATTTCACCAATTGTTTTCACTCGGAAAAGGGCGTGGCAGCTGTATGCAAACACCGTTACTCAATCCCGTTGTGGGGCGTGCTGCGGATATTTCATGCCCAACCGTCTCCATCGTGATGCCTTGCTTGAACGAGGCTGAGACGTTGGAGTTTTGTATTGTTGAAGCTCAGTCTGCTTTGGCTGAGGCGGGGATTGATGGGGAGGTTGTTGTTGCCGATAACGGGAGCACCGACGGCTCGCAGGGGATTGCTCGACGGCTGGGCGCTCGGGTTGTCCAGATTGCC
>JBDNFH010000154.1:0-2680 GCA_041689915.1 Candidatus Nanopelagicales bacterium
TCCGCGATCGGGCGTAGTTCGCTTTGCCAGTTTGCGATCACACCGTCGACAAGAGGCTGGTAATACTCGCGCGACTTCTCTGGCGAAGCAGCGATCTCCTCAAGCTCGGCGAACGTGATCGAAGGCAGGCCGAACGGCTCTACGACCGTGTCCTGGGTGACGATCTCGGTACCGGAGTTCAGGAAACTCGGCTTGCCGATATCGATGCCATTACGGATCGCGTCAACCAGCATGTACACCGGTGCGTAGCCCTGCATGAACGGGGTCTGTCCGATAGCCACGGCCGCATCGCCCGACTTGATCGCTGCGAGGTTCTCTGTGGTCAGGTCGTATCCGCCACCAACGAACGCAGAGTCCGGGTTGGCCTGCTTGAGCTTCCCAAGGCTTGCAATGTCAGGAGCGCACAGGCCGATGAGGGCTGAGGCGTCGGGATTCGCACCCAACAGGCCCTCCCACTTGCCATAGTTCTCAGCCGCGTCGACCTTGACATCGAACGGCCCAAGGACCTCGACATCAGGAGCAATTGACAGGCTCTCCTGAACACCAGTTGCGCGGTTCTCAAGGACAGGGAAGCCTGGGAAGCAGTTACCGAGGACGGCCTGACCTGAGGCGCTCGCACCACCCATCGCCTCGAGGATTGCGGCGCCCAGCACGCGGCCCGACTCCGTGGACTTCTCGCCGACGTACGGTGCATTCACGGCGGACTGCATGAGGTTGAACGTAACGATCGGAGTGCCGTCCGTGATGATCTGATTCAGGCCTTGCACCATCGATTCAGATGGCACGGAGATGACAATACCGTCCACGCCGGCCGCGACGAGGGTCTGAGCCGCCTTAAGCTGCGCATCGGCCTCGGCACCCGCTGGGCCCGCCACCTGAAGCGTCACACCCAGGTCGTCAGCTGCTTGCTGCGCCGCGTCGATGATCTGCTGAATAAACGGATTCCCAACTACATGGGTGACGAAACCGATCGTCAGTGGATCCTGCTGTTCGGACACCGGGTCCGTCGCCTCCGCCGAACCCGAGGACGTCGTCTCAGACGTCGTCCCCCCACCCCCGCAAGCTGCTAAGACAAGTGCCATAAAACCGATGGCACTGGCCTGAAAAATCTTCTTCATGTTTGTTCCTCTCGTTAGATTATTGTGCTTTAGATCGATTAGTGCGGGAATCACTATTCCCTTCAACGTTCGGCTCGCCTCCTCTGGAATCGAATTGCCTGATCGATGCCGACGGCGACCACGATCACAGCGCCGGTCACGAAGGTGCTCCATACAGCGTCGATACCAAGGAAGACAATTCCCGTATCGATCACGGCGATAACGAGTGCGCCGAGGAGCGCCCCGACCAAGGTTCCTGATCCGCCGGAGAGCGGGTTTCCGCCGATAATTGCCGCCGCGATGACGGGGAGAAGGTATCCGGATCCAGTGGTTGGGTCGACAGCTCCCCTAAACCCCAGGAACAGTACGCCGCCCAGTCCGGCGGTCAAGCCCATCAGCACGGTCACCTGGATTCTTACGCGGGATACGGGGATTCCTGCCAGTCGAGCGGCTTCAGGGTTGCTGCCCAAGGCCGTCACCCGATAGCCAAACCGGGTGCGTTTGAAGAGCACGCTCAGGATAATGAAAACTGCGCCGAGAACAAGGATGATCGGGGGAAACGGAAACCCGGATTGGCCCCCGAAGAACTGGAAAAACCAAGTTTCGCGGATCTCTTGAGGAGGTACAACCGAGCCGGATCGGTTGATTACCAATGACAACCCTTGGAACATAGAGGCGGTTCCGAGCGTGATGATGATCAGTGGTAGCCGGAAGCTGACTGCGAGCACTCCATTCAGCGCTCCAAGAAGTCCGCCTATGACGATTGCTGCAACAACGGCGGCTATGACGGGCAGCCCAGCAATCATGAGCAAGCCTGAAGACACTGCTGCGAGGTTCAGAATGTAGCCGAAGGACAGATCGATCTCACCCGTCGCGAGAAGGAACACTATCGCCATCGCCAGGATGGCCACGATCGAATTGTTGGCAACGAGATTAAGAAGGTTCTTGACGTCGAAGAACCGAGGTTGAACGACGCCCACTACCACGACTAGGGCCACCAGCGCCCCGGCAACACCGATTTCATCGGGTAATCGCCGGCGTCTCGCCAGCGATCGTGTCGGCTCGAAATCTTGGGCTGTCATAGAATCTTCCCAGGGTCAGTAACGTTTGTGGAATCGTTACCGGAGGTTATACCTGCGTTAACTTACTGTCAAGGGATCGACGGCCCTCAGGTAAATATGCTCGGGAAAGAGGTTGAGTTGAGTGCCTACCGCGCTCGCCTCAACCCCACCGCACTCGCGAAACTACCAAACCCCCCAGAAAGCTGACTGCTGGGTATTCCGGGTTTCACGGGCAAAAATATATGAGGCACCTCGGGTTAATTAGTCACATCCGGTGGCTTGGTGAAGCCGATCCTGTTGTACGCATCCTCAGGAATAGCTTCAATGTTCTTATAGATCGTCCAGGTACATTGTTTGGGCTGGGGACCGCTGGTTTCCTGGGGGTGCAATGGTGGGTCGACAATGCGGAGCGGATGACCCCACTCTTTAGCGGGCCAGTACTCCAACGCGTAGCAACAGTGAGCGCAGTAGTAGCACACACCCAGTTCATTCCACGCCCAATCATGTCGTTCTGTAGTTACA
>JBDNFH010000155.1:0-2829 GCA_041689915.1 Candidatus Nanopelagicales bacterium
CATTCAGTCCGCCAGGATGCCAGCTGCTGAAGTTACCAACGCAGCCGTCGAGATCGGCTTGTGGCGTTTGTTTGTCGCATTTATTGGGGCGGTAGTATGCACTGCTTAACGCGGAATAGTGCCCCGTCCCCATCCAAAACGTTTGGCTTGCTGTCAGGGTCGAATTTCCCAAAATGGTGAACAGATCTTCGTTTACGTTGGTGTCCGTCCACGCTGGTAGCGCCAACACCGGCAAGTCGAATGAGACTTGTTCATATACCGCCGACTGTTCGATAAAAGGCAGTAGATAACCCCCCCCCAACTGAAGCCATCTGAGGACTGGGAGTTTCCGAGATTGCGAATTGCTGGTGAGATCATGCTTCCCACGGAAATCGATGTTCTTTTGCACGACTTTTCTGAAGCACTCCTAGACTTTGAGGTTCACATCGCAGTACTCGAAGAAATTCATCGATATGACTGGGAAGGAGAAGGGCTGCTTGATGATGTAAAAGTCAAAGTGGTGAAAGTTAAAGTGGATTGGCTCCACGAAGGATTCTAAGGCCGACCAATCCGATCGTTGTGGGGATAAATACACTATGTGTTTATCCCCATACGCCACTTACGGCTGGCTGATCGTCAAACAACGAGTCTGGAAGCGCGACAAGGGTCAATGCAGGATTTGTGGACGTGATGGATCTGACGTTCACCACATTCGCTATGATAGGGGCTTTTACAACGACGCCTATTTGGCACTGTTGTGTCGGCCATGTCACAACATCTGGCAGGGTGTCGCACCAGACCATTTGTCGGACGATCACCCGTCGAAGTCACAACTTGTTCGCATCGCAGAGATCGCCAAGAATCTGCGAAGTTTTCACATAAATGGCTGGTGAAGATTATGTTGCTCGAACAGCATCAACATCCTTGGGAAACTGGCGTAACCGAATACGCTTGGGCCATTCATCCCAGTTACCACCATGAGAATGACCATAATGAGCCTCGGTGCCCTTCCAGCATACGTTCGATCCTAATTGCTTTAGGAAGTACGGAACCTTGTGTTTCTTGCACTGCGAGATAAGAGCATCGGCCCATTCAACATGAAACGCTTGGGCAGTTGGCCCTGATTCGCCACCCTGAATGACCCAGTTTAGTTGCGGAAGCCACTCCTCCACATTGATTACTTCCCATTGTGGTTCAACTGATAGAAATCGAGTCGTGTTCTTATCACCAACCTTTAGCAAATGCTTGATGCGTGATGTCGTTTTCTGTGTGGTGACGCTTGTGGCAACCCAATGATTCGAAGGCCAATCTTCATCCAACCACTTTGAAAATGCTGCCATCCGCTGAGGGCGTTTTGTTAACCAAAGCCAACGATGTCTCTTACCTTTGTCACTCGTGACGTTTTCGATTACCTCTTGTTTCAGGTATTCGAATTCGATGGACTCGGACAATGCATCACTCATATCCGAAACGAAAATCAGTCTCGGCATTCCGTTGAGCCATGGTTTATTTTCACGCTCACGCCCTGACAAGTCTGACCACTTCGATGCTCGGAGCATTCTTCCCGGAAATAACGTAACTTGCTCAAATTCTGGAGCGTAGCCAGTCGAGACACCACCGAATCGCTTATGCAGTACACCAGCATAGCAAGTTTGCCGTTGACCATTCCAGAGTTCGCACCCAGCACAGCCCATGGTCGGGTTTTCTGTTGAATCACACCATTGAATCGCAGTATTTTGTGCCATGTGCCTTACTCCCTTCCACCAGTGTCCAAAATCAACTGAATGCGATCTGAACTTTGTCCGATTTGAACGTGCCTTTTCGCCGTTTGTACCCTTCAACTGGAATCACAGAAATATCATTCGAGACTTCCCGCTCTTTGAATAGTTTACGTGCATGAAGAAACAAAGGGGTCAAAGAAACAAAGGGGTCAAAGAAACAAAGGGGTCAGGCCTCTTTGTTTGATTCCTGCTTTGGAAATCGTACTCTTGGGCGGCCCCGGGGACGCATGGTGGATTCCAGATTGAGTCTTCCGGCGATCGATTCCACCCAGCCTTCGTCTCCAAGCGGCTGTCCCCGCTGCGCCGAAAGTCGTACTGCGTCCAGTTCCTGTTTTGTGAGGGGTTCGTTGACGCGATCCGCCCAGCCGGGAAGCCTTGGCAAGGGCCACGGAGAAAGGATCTTTGGGTCGGGTTCCCGTTTCTGTAACCATCGCCACAGAGATCCCCATCGCCACTCCTCTGCGCGGTCCACCAGGCCAGCTCGGAGTGCGTTTCGTTCAACATATCGACAGACCACGAAGAAATGTTCGTCGTCCTGAATCGGAAAGCTCTTGTACCGTTGTTGGTAGACATGCCCCAGTCCACTGGTGTGGTAATGAGCGTGGTAGCGCATGGTGTGAGTGCCGCGAACCCAGCCCATGAAGCGACTCATCTCACCATCAACCAGCGGTCGCAGGACCAGATGATAGTGGTTGGACATCAGTTGGTAGCAGTAGAGTTCCACCTCGTGAATCTCCAGCCCCTCATGCAGAATTCTCTCGAACGCAGCGTAATCCGCTTCCTTCTTGAAAATGTCCGCACGAAGGTTGCCTCGATTCAAGGCGTGATACAACCCACCTGCTTCGTCTGCTCGTGGTGATCTGGGCATCCACCAAGTATAGCACACTACCCGAATCTACATCAAAGAGGCCTGACCCCTTTGATGTTCTTCTGAGCACGTCCTTTTAAAGTGCCGCGGCGACCGATTCTGCGAAGGTGTTGCGAATCGGTGACCTTGAAAGCTTGCTGCAACCTCGTCTCACCAAAGAAAACAAAGGCTGGAGTTTCCCGACAGAGTCTAAGTATCTGA
>JBDNFH010000156.1:0-7576 GCA_041689915.1 Candidatus Nanopelagicales bacterium
CGCTTGATGGGCTTGTAAATAGTTGGCGACCATCCAATTTTGTTGCGTGATCTTGTTGTCTACGTGTTTAGGGTCCGGTATCCAGACGTAGTACTTAAACGTCGGATAGACCACGGAGTCAGGAGGGGTCTCGGCTGGTGTTGGTAAGAACATCCCAGCTTGTAAAATCAGGCTGAGTACGAATCCCATAGTCCCTCCTTGAGTACTTAGATTGAAGTGTTATGTTGTCTGTGCAACTCAATGCCGTCAAGGTGAGTTGGACTTCCTTTCGCTAACCCGATGCGAGTATCCTGTCGCTTTCCAACCTCAAATAAAGGATTACGTTGATGTCGAATCTCGTTGAACCGCTCGCTGCGGCGGGCCCGGATCAGTTAGCTGAAATCGATGCCCGACTCCAGCACATCAAAACTAAGCTTCACCTGCTTGAACGGATCGAGTGCCTGCTGACAGAGGAGCTGAGACCGTACGTGGTTGATGTGGCTCTAACTGAGTTACCGTCCCACATTGAAACCCTCGCAAATGAAGCAGTTACCCTACGGGAAGCCCACTCGCTGGTTTACCTCAAAGTGCACGGTAAACCAGAACCAGTGAGCAAAAAAACACACTACCCGACGCCGCAGCCTCTACACGGCAAAGATGCACCGGATGAGTGTCGTCTCCATCGAAAAACTCTCAAGGAGCACAAGCAGGTTCCGATTATCGACTCACTGCTAGCAGATATCTTCAATCTATTAGAAGATGAGGGCCCATTACCCTCCTTAGTTATTGCACAACGGCTGAAACTGAACAGTCATCGCGTTGGGGCAATCATCCGTAACAGTAGCTGTTTTGAGCGTAATCAGGATGGAGATATCCGTATCGCTCTGAACGGCGGTAAAGATCCGGACAGAATGATTGGTCCAGTCTTAATAACCTACTAGCCTGCGAGATTACCCACCGTTGGTGTGTTGTCGTTGCGCCCGGAGCTTGCGCCTAGAGCTTGCGCCTGGAGTTCTATTTTGATACCTGGAGCTCTTTCCAAAAGTGGCTTTGTAAACGTGCGAATAAACAGCCTTGCATTCAGACCACCAATCACTCGCAGCTACGATTAGTCCTAAGACTAAGAAGATCGGCAACGTAAGGATCACTAGCGGCGGCATCGACCACAGCGGGACATACCTCGTCCAGAGAGCCCAGTGTTCTGGTCTAGTCACATTACACCTCCTTATGTGTGATGATCGCCCAACAGGAACAATCGCATCGTTTTTAATTTAAGGGTGTTAAGGTCCTTATTGTTTACGACTGTAACATCACAGTCTGCCTCTCGGACAGTGCAACTCAATCGGCTCTCCGTAAAGCCTGGGCGTTTGATCCAGATCGCCAGGTCAAACAGGCCGTGTGCCTTGCAGGCATTAAACTCAGTGATGTCCCGAATCCCATTGTAAATGTCGGTGTACTCAGCCATCTTGCGGTAGAGTGCGAGTCCATCCGGCTGGTTGTACTCCAGGATGAGCCTATGCCAGGTCTCCTTATGTCGATGGCGATCCTCAAAGCATGCGGCTGTGTCTGCGTAACGGTAGTGGCCCCAGCGTGCATACACCAGGTCAGCTGCAGCTTCCGATGTGCTATTGCTGTATCGCATGCTGGTAACGGTTTTCAGCCATGCACATATGGTGTCTTTGCCTGCTCTGGAGTGTCCGCAAATAGCAACTCTCATCTGTGTTAGCTTCCATAAAAGAACCGTACCCAGCGAGAAACATTCCCAGTGAATACGGTCAAGTTAAGTACGAGTTAATACGGACGCTTAGCTGCGTCGAATGCTTTGTGTTATTCGCTTGTTCGTGATCAAGTTGCTGGGTGGTTGTTTCCCCAGATGGACAAAACCCTGCAACTCTACCAGCCTGTCCCGCTCGCCTAAATGGTAGACAAACGGATTTAGCGAGAGAGTTGGTGTGGTGATGGTTTTCCACGTCCCGGGCGGATCTTTCAGCACATAGTACAAAGCTGTACGTGCCAGGGCTTCAACCGCCTCACAACATGCTGCCGTAACGTCTTCAGTATCTGGCTTACAGGTAATCGCCGGATTATTCCGGATCGCCAGATAGTCTGCACCTGCTTCTTGGTCGTACGACTTGAACGGTTGTGTGAACTCCAGACCGGCTTCCCGTAGCAACTTCGTAATATCTACGTCGCCTTCTAACGGGCTGACCTTCTCCGCATAGGGCAGTGGTTCATTTGCGAATAACAGCTCAAACCCAGCTGCAAGGCCAACCAAGGCCGTGGCGGATGTTCTGGTGATAAAATCTCTTCTGGGGATTTGTTGTACGTTACGCATCTGAGTCAATATCTCCTATACCCTCGCACTCGCTACACGGTACGTGCCCAGCTCCGGCACAGAGGTCACAAAATTCAGTGTCTCCGTCTATGATTCCGTCACCGCCGCATTCCACACAGGTCTCTTCTGCCGTGCCTCTACAGGCTCCGCACATTATCTTTCCGAACATGGTAGCCGTCTCCTTCACTTTGTAGGTACAAGTACAAGACGCATCCAGGCTTGCAGTGTAACAACCCCTCGGGATTGCTTGAATGTCGCCTGCGGAGCTTGTGCCAATACCATTTGGTTAAAACTTTCACAGCGTGCGGCCAGCACACCTGGCCACGAGTTTACTCCCACACGGGCCCGCATGCCACGCCTGGTTGAAACCGCTTCCGGACTTTTCTCAACTAATGCGGTACTTGAGACGTAGGAAGCGGGTAACAATCTGTACAGAGAAATCAATGCTACTCGGGTGTACGTTTTCGATAGTCGCCCTGTGCCTACGCCCCACCCCCTGTATAACACAAGCGATAAAGCGGGCAAGATGCTGAGGAGCGAACTCCTGCGTTAGTTCGGACAAGAGGGATCGAACGAAAATACTGCGGTCAACAGCTGCAATGCCTGAGTCGGTATGTGAAACGGTTGTCGCGTCTGTATCTGCCTCGATGGGGAGCCGTTCGGCGCGAATCGCTCGATCGATCTCAACTTTACACCTGTGTGGTACCACGGCATAAATCCATGTCGAGGTGCTGGCCCGGTCCTTTTGGTAAGTCAGGCAGGCCCCCCACAGGCACAGATACACAATCTGATAGTAATCCTGGTGGGGCATCTGGCGAACAGCCCACCGTTCTAGTGCGTGGCAGGAGTGTACGGCGAGTGGGATACTCGCCTCGAACAGAACCGCGGCCTCTTCGGGTGTATTGCAGATTTGCTCAGGGGCCGGCCATTCTTTGGTTCGCTGTTTAAGCTCGGGCAGTAGTAGATATCGATCCTCACGTACGATACGCTCCCTTATGGCTTGTTGTTCGTCCAACCACTGTTTCGCGGTTGAAATAACGTGTTTAGAGGCTTGGGTCATAAAACTATTCCCGCGGGTTGTTGTCCTGCTTCCAGTCGTTGTACTTGAATCGCTTCCAGTCACTCAGGAACGTAGGCTGGGCCTGCTCGTCACGCTGAAAGCGATTACCCCAGCGACCGTGGAAGTCACTAAAGATGAAGCGTTGCTCGATGTCCTTGTGAAAGAAGTCCAGCTTATCCACCTCGAAGTTGGGATGAATAAGCGGGATTGGACTCAGATTGTTGCTGTACCGCAGCTCCAACAGCCGAGCCACGTAACACACACCTGTCAGTAGGATACTGCCTGCCATGGTATGCCTTGATCTAAAAAACACTTTTGGGGTTACTACTGTTACATCAGCAGAGCACTTTGCCGTTGCTGTTGTTGTGCTTGTTGTTGTTGTTGTGCTTGTTGTTGTACTTGCAGTTCATCGCGTTGTTGTGGTTGGCGTGCTGGTGGTAATCCAGGGTTGTTGCCCGCAGCGTTACCTGGATTAGATTGCTGCTGTCCGCCGCCTTGCATCCCATTGAATCCTCCGAGCATGCCCATCATCATCGGTGCAGCCATTGCTCCCAGGCCGCCCATTGCAGCTCCTTGTCCGCCACCCATCATGCCGCCCAAACCCAAACCGCCACCCAGTAACAACATCCACTTCATCATTGGGTTCATTGTAGAGGCATCCATGCCGAACATTTGCAGGATTGGACCGAGAATCATGTCAGGGAGGTCGCCAAACTGTGACATCATACTCGATAAGCCTTCAGCCGACCGAATTTTCTCGTTCACCTCTTCTTCGGTCATGCCTACCGCCGATAACACCTGCTCTTTTATCTGCTGGCCTGCCTCCGGTGTTGACATGTATTTTTGCACACCCTCGACTGCTTTACGCTGGACATGATTTATACCCGCGTTTGCCACTCCTGCAGCTGCACTACCATAGAGCATCCCTGGCCCCGCTATGGCACCTGCCCGTTCGGCATTCGTACCGGACTTGAGCGTAGTGTACAACGCTTTCGGGCTAATGTTTCCCATGATGGATCGCGATGCCTGTTGAGCTTGCGTTGCTAGCGGGCTCAATGGCCCGCCGGTTTGCCAGCCTTTAACAAACGGAGAACCGAAGCCAGCCCAGGCACCAGCCTGACCTAGACGTCCGCCAGTGTCGTAACCAGCCATACCTGCCGCTATGTCGCCTGACTGTCCTGCAATCGTTCCCGTAAAGGCTCGATTCCCTGCTGCCTGCCAGGGTTTACTCATGCGAGGCATAAATCGACCATACGTTGCCCCAGCCAGTCCTCCTAAAAAGTTGTCCCACCCGCTACCCCCCTGCATTTTGGTTGAGCCGTCCGGGTTATACATAGGCTTACCCTCGCCATCCATCATAGCCCGCGGATTGGTGGTATTGGCCATATTAGAACCAGTTAGTCCGCCAGCCACCGTGCGACCCGCATTCCCACCTTGGAATGTTTCCTTACCAAACTGCAACGCCTGCTGACCATGGCGATGTCCGGTGGCGGCCCCCGGCCCCGGCAAGGGCGGCATTTGTTTACCCCGCAGTCCACCGACTAAGTTCTTGGCGTACGGTATTGCTTTACCCACCACGCCCTTAGCAGCATTCCACCAGGCGGCAACTTTCTCTAGCACCTGGTACAACTCGCCAGAGACATCAGCCCCAAACTTTTCATGTACATGATCAACCAAACCTCTCAGTTGATCGTTCTTGATGCCGTTCGCCGCACAGCGACAAAAGAAAGCTGTCTGGTAGTTGTTCAATCCCAGTCCCAGGTCCGCAGCGCTCTTCGCCAGCATGTCAAACTTGGCTTCTTCGCTTGTAGTATTATCCTGCTGTCCCTGCTGCATGAGCTGCTCGAACTTCAAGCCCAGCTGCGGCTGTGGTGCCCCGCCCACCGCGTACCTCATTGAATCGTTGGCTGCCTTAGTGGTATTAGATTTCATATCCTGCCCTTTGTGATCGCCAGAGAATGGGTTGGGTTCTTTATCCTTGCCCTGCATGAGGTACTTCGACGTTGCAGCCCAGGCATCCTGACCTGTGGCGTAGTCGTCTTTATTTTCGTTGAACGACAGCCCTTTGCTTTCCCCGGTGGCTGAACGCTGCTCTGTGTCGTTGTCTTGTGCAGCGGCTTTAGCGAACACAGAAAGTTGGCGAGCCAACTTTCCATACAATCCCATATCGTGCGATAACTTTGCCCTAGTTCCGTTTGAACCCATAGGGGGTCTCGGCGCTTCGTGCACCGAGGAGCCAGGCAAGGGCTTCGCAACATTCCGCAGAACTTGGGAATACTTGCCAGGTTGGAGAACTTTTGCACGTGGTTTCATAGACGCAGAACTCGCAGGGACACCACTCTCACGCCCCACAGTAGCCGGGTCTTGTTGTCCGTAGTGAGGTGTTCCTCCCGTATTGAGCTTACGCACTCCAAAAGATCCTTGCTTCGATAGCGCCTTGCTCCCTGCACTCCCGATCTTTGCAAATGCCTGCTGTATCCCTGACGTATCCGCCTTAGAGATACCTTGAGGAGTCACATGAGCAGCCGGGTTCGGATTAGTCTGTGCTGCCTGTGCTCCTGCTGCTGGGTTAATACCTGATCCCCACTGGAATCCACCCATCGCTGGATAGGCTCCTGATCCTGAATGATCAAAGGGCGTTGCTGGTCCCATGCCTAGTCCCATTCCTTGCGACATATTCGCCTCCTGTGCTTACTTGTTCTTGAGGTTATCGTGTTACGTTTTAGCCGTGTCTGAAGACTGGTCGTAATGCGGGGTAAGTGCTTGAATCTTTGAGATCCACTCCTTGAGCACTCCAGGCTGACAGGTCCTTGTTTTCATCTGCCTGCGCTCTAACTTGTTGACGGTAGGCCTGGATCTCTGCTTGACTCATATTACTTATCTGTTTGTTCTGATCAGCTTGTCTTTTATCGTAGCATGACGCTCCTGCTAGCAGAACACATGCCTCATCACGTGACAGTACTGATCGCGATGGCAGGGCAGAGCACTGCAGTGTTAAGTTCTCGCAGATTGTTAGCCTGTCTTTGTCTGGTACAGGAACACTTTTAGCTCCTTCTTCACACACATCATCGAACCGGCTCGGTCCTGTGCTGGCTACCATCCCGATTTGTGTAAGTACGGCTCTCTCAAACAACCAGCCTTTATCTCCAGGAGTTAAAGACGTTGCGAAGAATACGTTTTGTTTTTGAGTGATATCCCCTAACACATCCAACAGCCCATGCACCATATCGTACGGTCCCATCAACCGTCCAATTTGTATCTCACAGGGATAATCCTCAGAGTACTGGAATTTACATTGCTGAACCAAGCACCCCACTTTTGCCCCATCCGCTAATCCAATAATGCACGACTTAGCAATGTCATGCACGTCGTCCCAGCCTACGGGTTCGCCATGCTGTAGGATTGATTTCGACACAGGATTGTGTTTGTTGTGTGCATCTGTGATTTTCCAGGGTGTCAATGTTGCAACAAATGCTGCCACACTAGTTTGCAGGAAATCTCTTCGGTTTGGTGTAGTCATACTGGGTGCTCCACAATAATCTTCGTTGATGGTGACGCTTGACGGGGGTAGCGCTACCTTTCTGGCGACTCTACTCTATCAGACGGCACAGTCAATACGGAAGATCAGACAATTAAAAAAAGCGTCGCAATGTATTTCAACTGCGACGCCTGTCCGTAAGCTCCCTCTCCTACCAAAATTAGGAGTTCTGTTTCATCCAGCTCATGCCGTCTTGAAGGTTACCTGTGTAGCTCCTCGAACCGCACGATTCCATAGCCATCTTGTTGAACCCTGTCATCGCTGCTCTAACCGCGTTAGTAGCCAATACAGCTCGCTGTTCAGAAGCCATCTTGGGAAACGCACGTTTGTATGCAGTGTGGATGTTTTGTCCTCGACTCAGTTCATGCTCAATGATCGCAAATGCCACCTTCGTTCTGGGTGCGATCCCTGGTGCTGAAGCCAGCTTTGTCAGGTACCTTGAGAAGATGATCTGTGAGTTTTTGCGTGCGACAAAATTGGCCTGCTTTAAGAAGCCTTTCCTGTCACCGCGGAAGCGTCGATGGTCGCCAGCTTCCTTCTCATCTTTGTTGCGACCTACGAGCTTGCTCAGCCCGTATGCTCCTGCTCCTGCTCCCAGTCCTAACAGTGCGGACTTGCCTGGGTTCTTTCCGATCCAAGATCCTACGCGAGATCCTACGCCACC
>JBDNFH010000157.1:0-19041 GCA_041689915.1 Candidatus Nanopelagicales bacterium
ACTGCGAGCCAATCAGGTGATGAGTGCTCGAGTACTCAATATTGCCAGCGACCTTCGCAGCGCCACTCGCTCGAATCTGAATACTCAAATTCCTAAGGCAGCACTCTCCCCACTTGCTGACTTACTGGAACTGGCCGCAAGCAACTTGGCAACGGATGACCCCACCCAAAGTATTGGCGTGACCGCAGCCCATCAGGCGGTACGGGGAGCAGACATGACCGCACAAATTGCGCTCATCGGCGGGATCGTCTCGCATGTGAATCAGATCAATAAAGCGTCAATTCATGAAAATGATGACACGTCTTCCATGAAAATTACGCCAGAAACAGATTAAGAAAGTTCCGCGAGTGCTGCTACGTACTCAGCCGCATTGCGCTCTTCGCCTGGACCGTTGATTACCGCCCAGCGGATGAAGCCTTCTTTATCAATTACGTAGGTCGCGCGGGTTGCAAATCCCTTGTCTTCGAGGAAGGCTCCGTATTCCTTGGAGACCGCACCGTGGGGATAAAAGTCACTCAGCAGACTGTGGGTGAAGTTTTCTTGTTCTGAGAAAACCTTCAAACTTGGAACTGTGTCACAGGAAATGCTCAGTACTTGAGTGTCATCATTAATAAAATCAGCGCTACGGTCGCGAATTGTGCACAGTTCCCCTGTGCATATACCGGTAAACGCAAATGGGTAAAACGTGATGACCACGTTCTTTTTCGCACGGAAATCAGCGAGGGAAACACTCGCACCGAATTGATTGGACAGGGTGAATTCTGGGGCGCGATCGCCGATACCTAGGGACATACTGCTAAGACTAACGCTTAGCGCGCGGTGCCACCAGTCGAGTCCCCTGCCAATTCTCACCAGCACTGATCGTGCTGGTCTGGCGCAGGCCCGCGGTCTGGGCAGCGTCGGTGATGTCTTCGGGCTCAATGTGCCCCTCACGCCCGGGCTTGGGGGTCAGTAGCCAGACAACACCTTGGTCAGCCAGCGGGCTGATTGCGTCAACGAGCGCGTCCGTGAGGTCACCGTCGTCCTCGCGGAACCACAACAAGGCTGCATCAACCACTTCGTCGTAATCCAGATCAACGAGGTCAGAGCCAATGATTTCAACAACCCCCTCGCGCAGATCGGTGTCGCAATCAGTGTCGAAACCGATTTCCTGCACTATTTGACCTGAATAAAATGAAAGCCGGGTGGCCCGCTCAAGGGCTTGTGGTGTTGCGCTCACGGGGCTAGTTCACCCAAATCGGAGCCGTTTGGCAAGTGGATTGAATAAAGATCTATGAACTTGTTGTGTGAAGAGGTCACCGGGGCAGCCTAGCGAAAGCCCTCAAAGTCCGCCATGCCCCACCGGGTCCACCCCACCCACCGTGCCCACAACAGAGGCGAATGCGCGGATATATCTCCCATGCGGAAAGATAGTGACCGGCACCGCGGTCACCATCCGTGTTGCCACACAACTCCGATCACTGGCAGCGATCCTGCGGGTGAGAACTGAAAGGCAACCGCCGTGCCAAATCCCCGTTCGCCACTTCTTGCCGGTGGGCTCCCCACCCAATACGTTGACGTTGATCCAACAGAAACCCAAGAGTGGCTTGAGTCATTTGACGGACTCGTTGAATCGGGTGGCAATTACCGGGCCCGCTTTCTCATGTTGGAATTGTTGCGACGGGCAGCCGAAAAAAATGTTGGAGTCCCTAGTCTGCGCAGTACCGACTACATCAACTCCATTGCGCCGGATCACGAGCCATGGTTCCCAGGGGACGAATTTGTCGAACGCCGCATCCGCGCCATGATCCGCTGGAATGCCGCCATCATGGTGCACCGCGCCCAGCGACCCGGTGTATCCGTTGGTGGACATATTTCCACCTACGCTAGCTCGGCAACTCTCTACGAAGTTGGCTTCAACCACTTTTTCAAAGGCCCCGATCACCCCGAAGGCGCCGACCAGATTTTCTACCAAGGTCACGCCTCCCCTGGAATCTATGCCCGCGCATTTGTTGAAGGACGCCTCACCGAATCGCAAATGGATGGCTTCCGCCAGGAACTCTCCCACCGCCCAGGTGGACTCCCCTCCTACCCTCACCCACGTCTCATGCCGTCGTTCTGGCAGTTCCCCACCGTCTCCATGGGAATCGGTGCAATCAATGCGATCTACCAGGCGCGCTTTAACAAGTACCTCGATAACCGCGGCTTCGCGGACACTTCCGGCCAGAAAGTATGGGCCTTCCTGGGCGACGGTGAAATGAATGAAGTTGATGCAGTGGGTGCAATCAGTCTTGCCGCCCGCGAGGAACTCGACAATCTGATCTTCGTGGTGAACTGCAACCTGCAGCAACTTGATGGGCCGGTTCGCGGCAACGGAAAAATTATTCAAGAACTTGAATCACTCTTTCGTGGCGCTGGTTGGAACGTGCTCAAGGTTGTGTGGGGCCGCCAGTGGGATGAACTCCTGGCAGCCGACCGTGACGGTGCACTCGTCAACCTGATGAATACCACCCACGACGGTGACTTCCAAACGTACAAAGCAAATGATGGCGCGTATATTCGCGACAACTTCTTCGGCCGCGATCCACGCACCGCCAAATTGGTTGAGGGTTGGTCGGACGAAGATATTTGGAATCTTTCCCGCGGCGGCCACGACTACCGCAAAATGTACGCGGCCTACAAGTCAGCAACAGAGACAAAGGGCCAACCAACTGTCATTCTAGCTAAAACAATTAAGGGCTGGACTCTGGGATCACACTTTGAGGGACGCAACTCAACCCACCAAATGAAGAAACTTTCCCTGGAAGACCTCAAGGAATTCCGTGACCGGTTGCACATTCCAATTTCCGACGCCCAGTTGGAAGCAGACCCCTACCTACCGCCCTACTACAACCCAGGGTTGAAAGATGAAAACCTCGCGTACATGATGGAACGCCGCCGTCAACTTGGTGGATCACTTCCCACGCGCCGGAAGGTGTCACGGCCACTGGTGCTTCCGGGCGACCAGGCCTACGACGCGGTTATGCGCGGTTCGGGTAACCAGGCAATCGCGACCACCATGGCATTTGTGCGACTATTCAAAGATTTAATTAAAGATGAAAACATTGGTACTCGCTTCGTTCCGATCATTCCCGACGAAGCCCGCACCTTTGGATTGGATTCACTCTTCCCGACCGCCAAGATCTATTCACCACACGGCCAGCAGTATCAATCAGTTGACCGTGAACTAATGCTTGCCTATAAGGAAGCAACGGACGGTCAAATCCTGCATGAAGGAATCAACGAAGCCGGTTCAGTTGCCTCCTTCACCGCGGCTGGTTCTTCCTATTCAACCCATGACCAACCCATGATCCCGGTGTATATTTTCTATTCAATGTTTGGTTTCCAACGAACAGGTGATGCTTTCTGGGCAGCCGGTGACCAAATGGTTCGCGGGTTCGCTCTCGGAGCAACCGCGGGCCGGACCACCCTTAATGGTGAAGGTCTCCAGCATGAAGACGGTCACTCGATTCTGTTGGCGAGCACCAACCCCGCTGTGGTTTCTTATGATCCCGCATACGGCTATGAGCTCGGCCATATTGTTAAAGATGGCCTTCGTCGAATGTACGGTGCGGACTCGGAGAACATCTATTACTACCTCACCATTTACAACGAGCCATATGTGCAGCCGGCCGAGCCAGAGAACGTTGATGTTGACGGAATTCTTAAAGGCATGTACTTGCTTGCCGAATCCACAACACCCGGACCTAAAGCACAAATCTTGGCGAGTGGCGTTGGGGTTCCGTGGGCGCGAAAGGCCCAAGACCTTCTGCGTGATGATTGGGGAATTAGTGCAGATGTCTGGTCGGTGACGTCGTGGAATGAACTGCGGCGTGATGGACTTGCAGTTGACCGTCACAATCTGCTCTACCCCGAGCAGGAGCCCCAGCAGGCTTATGTCACCAAGCGCCTCGCTGGAACAAGTGGTCCGGTAATCGCGGTTTCTGACTTCATACGTGCGGTGCAAGACCAGATCGCGTCATGGGTTCCCAACGAGTTTGCAAGTTTGGGCACGGATGGTTGGGGGCTCTCGGACACTCGTGGTGCATTGCGTCGACATTTCCTCGTTGACGCTGAATCAATCACCGTTCAAACGCTTGCGTCCCTGGCCGCATCGGGTGACGTTGACAAAGCATTTGTCTCCCAAGCGATTAACAAGTACCAACTGCTAGATCCTGCCGCAGCCGATGCTGGAAACGCGGAGGGTTACAGCTGAACATGAGTAAAGATCCAAGGCGGTTCCTGCGTTACCTTGAAGCCGAGCGCAAAGCTTCATTGCTGTACCGCGCTCTTGCAGAAACGGTCACCGGGGATCGTGCTGAAGCTTTGATCGAACTTGCGGACATCGAGGACGCCCACGCGGAGCACTGGGTGGAAAAGCTCGCCGAATACGGTGTCGAGATTCCACCAGCTCCAACAAGCCTTGATCCAGCGGATCAAAAGCTTGTTAACACTGCGCGCGCAACTGGCCTTAACAGCGTTCTGGGAACTCTAGAAGAAAATGAAGGCGCCGACGCCGGCATGTACGACGACGAACCCGAAGCACTGAATTCCATGCCCATTGACGAACGTGAGCATGCAGAGGTATTCCGCAGCATGATGCAGGGAATACCTATCCCGGCAATTACGTCACGCGCGACAATGTCACCCAAAGGCGGCGAGCCTTGGCATCGGGTTGATCGTTCTGGTTCGGTTCGCGCTGCAGTCTTTGGGATTTCTGATGGCCTGGTTTCTAACACCGCACTCGTCATGGGTTTCGCCGGCGCCAGCCTGAATGGGTCTCTTGACAACAGTACGGTGTTATTTGCCGGGTTGGCCGGTCTGCTTGCCGGCTCTTTCTCCATGGCAGCCGGTGAGTACGTCAGTGTTGCCAGCCAGCGCGACCTTTTCCGCCGTGAAATTGAAATGGAAGCTATCGAACTACAGGAAAAACCAGAGGAAGAAGCAAAAGAACTTGAACTGATTTACCGGGCCAAGGGACTAGGTAAAGCCCAAGCAAAAGCCGTGTCCGACAAAATCATGTCCGATCCAACAACCGCACTGAACACGCTGGCACGTGAAGAACTTGGCCTTGACCCTGATCAGCTTGGGTCCCCCGTCAAAGTAGCGGTGTCAAGTTTCATCGCATTTGCTATTGGCGCGGGTGTTGCTGTAGTTCCTTACACATTCCTTGAAGGTTCCGCTGCATTCTTTACCGCAATCGCCGCAACAATTATCGCTCTGTGCATTGTTGGTGGCGTGGTTGGTAAGTTCTCCGGCCGTGGAATTGTGTTCAGTGCCATGCGCCAGATCCTTTGGGGCGTTGGCGCCGCAAGCGTCACCTATGCGGTTGGTTCACTCATCGGTGTGTCAACAGGTTAATGGGCCATTTGTCATGGCACATCTTGATTCACTGATCACCCGCATGCAGGCTGCATCCGGGGACCTTGGCACTTTGGCTGTTAAGCGCATGGAAGTTTTTCCCTGGTATCGGGAGCTCAGTGCCGATCAGCGCGCTTGGGTCGCCGTCGTTGCCCAAGCCGGCATTGGTGCATTCATGGGCTGGTACTCCGATTGGGCGAAGTCACCCAATGCCACCATTCCTAAACTCACCGCTGATGTGTTCGGAGCCGCACCGCGTGAACTTGCCCGAGTAATTTCACTTGAACAAACGGTTGAACTGGTGCGCACCACGATCGACGCAGTAGAAAGTCAACTCGATACTTTTCTCGAAGGTGCGGATCTGGCCCACGCCCGCATTGCCACATTGCAGTATTCCCGAGAAGTTGCATTTAGTGCAGCGGAGGTGTACGCACGTGCAGCTGAAGCGCGTGGCGCTTGGGATGCACGCCTTGAAGCTCTGATTCTTGATGCCCTGATTCGAAGCGATGTTGACAGCGAAATTCTCAGCCGGATCGCAGCCCTTGGCTGGTCCCAAGATCGACCAGCACTTGTCCTGGCCGGCTCTCCTCCAGATTCAGACAATCAAGAATCACTTTCCGTGATGCGCCGGGCAGCCAGAAGTCACACCCTGGATCTACTCACCGGAATTCACGGCCCGGTTATGTTGGTAATTATTGGTGGTGCCGGCCTTGATCCCCACGCATCTCACCGATTGATGACCCCCTATTTCGGCCCTGGCCCCGTTGTCGTCACCGAGTCGGTCCACGGATTGGCCGAACTTGGGGTCGCCGCCCGAACCTGTGTTTCCGGGGTTGCCGCGGCGCGTGCCTGGCCCCATGCCCCGCGTCCGGTATTTGCTTGGGAGCTTCTGGCCGAACGAGCACTCATGGGCGAGGTGAATGCCCGCCAGCAGATCATCGAAAATATTTTTAACCCACTCAATGCCGACCCCACCTTGCGGGACACGGCCGAAAGTTACTTAGAGAACGGACAATCTCTTGAGGGGAGCGCCCGAGCGCTCTTTGTCCACGCCAACACGATCCGCTACCGAATCAAAGGCATCAACGAATTAATCGGATACGACCTCACCGACCCAAGGGACGCATTTACCGTCCGGTTAGCACTCGTTCTCGGTCGAATTAACCAGAGTTTCTAGGATATTGTAGGTTTCCTACAAATATCGCTCCGAAATCTTGGCGCTTACGCACCCTGAGTTAGCGGATATCTACGCAAAGGTGGGCTTGTGCTTGTAGTCGTCGCGCCCGGACAGGGCGCCCAAACTCCTGGATTCCTCACCCCTTGGCTTGATGTCCCTGGCGTTGCCGAACGAGTTGAGTGGCTCTCCCTCGTGAGTGGGGTGGATCTTCTCACTCACGGGACCACATCCGACGCTGACACCATTCGTGACACCGCCGTTGCCCAACCACTCATTGTTGGCGCAGGCCTGGTCACCTTGCTCAGCCTGTTCCCCCACCCTTCGGCCGCATTTGCCTCAATTGGCGCTGGCGCCGGTCACTCCGTTGGTGAAATCACCGCTGCCGTTGGCGCAGGTGTTCTGACCGCGGAGCAGGCCATGGTTTTTGTTCGCGAGCGCGGTAAAGCAATGGCTAAAGCCTCAGCCGTTACCACAACCGGCATGGCCGCGGTTCTTGGCGGCGATCAAGACGACGTAATTGCTGCAGCAACCGACATTGGGCTGACGTGCGCAAACATTAACGGCGCCGGGCAGATTGTTGTTGCCGGTACAAAATCTCAACTTGAAAGTTTTGTCCCACCAGAAGGTGCGCGGGTTAGATCCCTTGAAGTTGCCGGTGCATTTCACACAGAACACATGGCAAGTGCCAGCGCAACCCTTGGCCGGATCGGCAATGCAATGAGTACCCACGATCCACGGATTCGTCTAATCTCAAATGCTGACGGTCAAGTCGTCCACGACGGTCGCGCAGTTATTCGCCGCCTTGTTGCCCAAGTTGCTCAACCGGTTCGCTGGGATCTGTGCATGCAAACAATGCTCGACCTTGGCGTCACCGCATTGATTGAAATTCCACCCGCCGGCACGTTGACGAACTTGGCTAAACGTGCCATGCCCGGTGTTGAAACTCTGGCCCTCAAGTCACCCGACGATCTCCCCTCGGCCTGGAGACTGATTGAAAAGCACGGAGTGAAGTCAACAATTGAAACCAGTCCCACCTGGCGCCTGGTGATTTCACCTGCCAAGGGAATCTTCACAGCAGCCGACGTCACCTTCGCCGAAGGTGACTCGCTGCAACCGAACGCACACGTTGGATCAATCAAAACTTCGCGCGAACTCATTCCTATTCACGCACCACACGGTGGTGTTGTCATTGAGTGGCTCGCCCAGGACGGTGATCCGGTCGCTCCCGGTGCCCCATTACTTCGCCTTCACCCCACCGAACAACCCGCCTAGCCAGTACACCTCAACGGCCGCCCGACCCAACAAAAGGACAACATGCCAACTTTCAACACCGCAACCGGCGCCAAGCACGCACGTATCTATTCGGTTGGCACCTACCGTCCCAAGCGAGTAGTTACTAATGCTGAAGTGTGCGAACTCATCGATTCATCAGATGAATGGATCCGGGAACGCTCCGGGATCACCGAACGACGTTGGGCTGGTGTTGGTGAATCAGTTGTCTTCATGGCAGCAGAAGCCGCGAAGATCGCAATTAAACGCGCTGGAATTGAACCAACAGACATTGGTTTGATCATGCTGGGAACTATTTCTCACCCTTATGCGTGCCCCTCCGCCTCCGTTGAGGTAGGCGAACTCATTGGTGCTCGTGGCACCCCAGCATTTGACTTGTCGGCGGCGTGCGCGGGGTTTTGCTACGGAGTAGGCATGGCCGCGGACATTATTCGTGGGGGTAGTGCCAAATACATTCTCGTAATTGGCGTTGAGCGCCTCACCGACATTGTCAATGAACACGATCGCGGAACCGCATTCCTTTTTGCTGACGGCGCCGGCGCCGTTGTGATTGGCCCCTCGGATACCCCAGGAATCGGCCCAATCGTGTGGGGAGGCGACGGCAGCCAGAAGGACGCCATCAGCATGACCGCATCCCTGAACGACTTCCGTGACGGACTCGTCCCGGACTACCCCACCGTCGTAATGGCAGGTCAACAAGTTTTCCGCTGGGCGGTCGGTGAAATGCCTAAAGCAATCAAGGAAGCACTCGATATTGCCGGCATCACCACAGCCGACCTTGACGTATTTATTCCCCACCAAGCCAATAACCGAATCACCGACGCCTTCGTGCGAGCACTTGACCTACCCGAGAGCGTCAAGATCGCCCGCGACATAGTGACGGCTGGCAACACTTCCGCTGCATCAATCCCCCTCGCCATGGACGCAATACTGGAAAGCGGCGAAGCTAAATCAGGTGACACCGCGCTACTCATTGGATTTGGCTCAGGCCTTGTCCATGCGGCGCAGGTTGTTACGCTCCCCTAGATTTCCGCATTACAGCGCGGGATAACAACACACCACAATGAAAGGTATGAAATGAGCCAAGAAGAAGTATTAAGCGGTCTTGCCGTAATCGTCAACGAAGTTGCCGGTGTTCCCGTTAATCAGATCACAATGGAAAAGTCATTCGTTGACGACCTTGACGTTGATTCACTCTCCATGGTTGAAGTTGTTATGGCAGCCGAAGACAAGTGGGGCGTAAAAATCCCAGACGCCGCTGCGAAGAACCTTGTCACCGTCGGTGACGCAGTAACCTACATAGAAGCAAACTCCTAAACCAAATAGATAGTTTGGCTCATCATCTTGGTGTGGCCAGTCTTATCAAAACCAGACAATCGGACTTGATAAGACTGGCATCCACTCATTAACCAAGCAAACAACCCATTAATTAACTTGGAGGATTACATGTCCCGCGAAGTTGTAGTGACCGGCATGGGGATGACCACCCCTGTTGGTGGCGACGTTGAATCTAACTGGGAGGCAATCCTGGCCGGACGCCCCGGTATTCGTGTGATTGATCAACCATGGGTGGCAGATCAGCCCGCAAAAATCGCCGGGATTATGACCGTTGATCCGCTCACAATTTTGGAAAAGCACGAAACCCGTCGCATGGACCGCTCCCAGCAAGCAGCACTTATTGCGGCGCGCGAAGCCTGGGCCAATGCCGGCTCGCCCACTGTTGATGGTGAACGCCTAGGCACGGTTATCGCAACCGGAATTGGTGGCATCACCTCACTCCTTGCATCGTATGACCTACTGCTTGAACGCGGCCCTTCCCGAATCTCCCCCCACATGGTCACCATGATCATGCCCAATGGCCCTGCCGCAATTGTTGGTATCGAATTCGGTGCGTGCGCCGGAGTTCACACCCCCGTAAGTGCCTGCTCCTCTGGGGCCGAAGCGATCTCCTATGCCGCCAGAATGATTCAAACCGGTAGGGCTGACATCGTGATTGCTGGTGGTGCCGAAGCGGCAATTCATCCGATCACCATGGCGGGCTTTGCCGCAATGCGCGCCCTTTCCACGAGAAACGACGACCCGCAAGCATCCTCACGCCCTTATGACATTGATCGCGACGGATTCGTCATGGGTGAGGGCGCCGGAATTATCATTCTTGAATCCGAAGAACATGCAACGGCACGCGGTGCAGCAATTCTTGGACGCTACGCAGGTGCCGGTCTGACGAGCGATGGCCACCATATTGCCCAGCCCGACCCAGATGGTGCTGGAGCCGCGCGCGCGATCACGGAAGCACTGCACGAAGCAGGCCTTACTCCAGCCGACATTGCCCACGTCAATGCTCACGCGACTTCAACCCCGCAAGGTGACATTGCCGAGGCAACCGCAATCAGGCGCGCCCTTGGCAGCGCAACGGACAATATTTATGTTGCCGGCACCAAGTCCATGACCGGCCACCTTCTCGGCGGTGCTGGGGCAATCGAGTCGATCTACAGCATCCTTGCACTGCGCGACCGCAAAGCACCACCAACGGCAAACCTGGAAAACCTCGATCCCGAGGTCAATCTTAATGTTGGCAACAACGGGCCGGTTGATCTACCGCAAGGTGATATTGCCGCAATTAATAACTCATTTGGTTTCGGTGGCCACGACGTCGCCGTAATTTTCAGGAGTGTCTGACATGGGCGCAGCAGCAGAAGAAACCCAACTGGATCCACGTTCACCATTGGTGCGCCTAGCCAAATTCTTTGACAACGGTGAATTCACCGCGATCACCCCGATCGACGACAGTGGTGTTCTCTCAGCCGTCGGCACTGCCGGTGGAGTTCACTGTGTTGCTTTTTGCACCGACCCAACCGTGCAAGGCGGTGCAATGGGTTCGGTCGGTTGCCGAGCGATAGTCACCGCTTACGACCGCGCCCTCGCTGACTCAGCACCGATTGTTGGTATTTGGCATTCAGGTGGCGCCCGACTGCGCGAGGGCGTTGCAAGCCTTGACGGTGTCGGTCGCGTTTTTCTTTCGATGACCCGGGCAAGTGGCAAAGTCCCCCAGATCTCCGTTGTCCTTGGGCCGGCAGCAGGTGGGGCGGCCTACGGCCCCGCGCTGACCGACATCGTTATTCTTGGCCCGGCCGGTCGGATCTTTGTTACCGGACCTGAAGTAGTCCGTTCAGTTACCGGCGAAGACGTCGACATGGACCGCCTTGGTGGGCCCGAACCCCACGGCCGTCGCAGTGGCGTGGTTCATATCACCACCGAGAGTGAAGAAGAAGCAATCGAGTACGGGATCAAACTCGTCAAACTTTTAGGCCATCAAGGATCCCTTGACCTGAGCAGTGTCGCTGACCGCGATCTAGGTGCACTCCTTCCCGAGTCATCACGCCGCGCCTACGACGTGCATCCAATTGTTGAAGGCTTCGTTGATTTGGACTCATTCGTTGAACTCCACGCCAAGTGGTCGCCCAATATTGTTGTTGGTCTTGGTCGTCTTGGCGGGAGAACTATCGGTGTTGTCGCTAACAATCCGCTGCGCCTTGGTGGTTGCCTTGACTCCTCGAGTGCGGAAAAAGCATCGCGCTTTGTCCGCATGTGTGACGCCTTCGGCGTCCCTTTGGTTGTTCTCGTTGACGTTCCGGGCTACCTCCCAGGCCTTGGCCAAGAATGGGAAGGCGTTGTTCGCCGCGGGGCAAAACTCCTACACGCATTCGCCGAATGCGTCACCCCACGAGTCACCGTCGTCACCCGCAAGGCCTACGGCGGCGCATTTGTCGCCATGAACTCAGCCTCCCTGGGTGCCACCAAAGTGTTCGCCTGGCCAAACGCTGAAGTTGCCGTCATGGGCTCAGTTGCTGCCATCCGCATCCTGCATCGTCGCCGCTTGGCCGAAGTCCCCGAAGGCAGCCGGGAACAGGTTGAGCTAGAACTTGCAGCAGAACACGAAGTGATCTCCGGGGGGATTAAGCGAGCAGTAGACCTGGGGGTCGTCGACTCGGTCGTTGACCCAAAGCTCACCCGGCGAGCCGTCGCGGAGATCCTCCGTGACACCCCGGGCGCCCGCGGCAACCATGGGAATATCCCCCTTTAAACTCTTTCCTTTCACCCGACTTTCCCAGTTCCTGGGAAAGTCGGGTGAAAGAGGGGGATATTCCCATGGTTTTGTCCAACTGATCCGGTCCTGGCGGGCACATTCCGCCGCAAAAGATCAATTCGACTGGGACAAAATCCAGCGTGCAATGACCTCGGCAAACTCCCGCAGGTCGCTCAAGTCCGCCAGACGGTCGGTGACAATGTTGTCCTCGACATCCACATAATCCTGAACTAAAACATTTCGAAAACCAACTGCTTTTCTCAATGAAATTGACAATTCACCGGGAATAATTCCTGATTCTCCAAGAACATAAAATGCGTGACCGTTGTCTCGCACCGTACCCAACTTGTCCGTTGTACAGATATGCATGGCAATATCGACACAGTCTTCAATTGCAACGACGAAAAGGTATTTGATTCCGGGTAGCCAAATGGTGTCATCCGATCGAGCCCGACTTGCAACGCTCTCAACTGCCAGCAATTGGATGTTTGCGTTGAGTCGCTCAAGTAATTTTGAAACGCGAACCTTGTCAACCATTGCTCAAAGCCTCAAGGAACTCTCTGTGAAATCTTTCAAATCGAAACCGTTCATCGAAATAGACTTTCCGAGTGAATGCCACCCATTCCGCACTATTTCCTTGTTGCGTTTCAAAAAGTAACTCGCCACTGGCCGCAATGCGACCTTTGAATTCAAGCGGTGCGTCGTTTAAGACTGACAGGTCATAACCAGCAGGCAACAAGACATCACACGAAAGCGGAACTTCACCACCAAAGTAGGCGGCTACATCAAGATCTGAATGCGCCTGGCTACTTCCGGTCACTTGACTTCCGTGCACCAAAGCGAAAAGTGCACCGGCACTCACGAGTTTCTCGACAACCTCGGTTAGGTCAGATCGACCATAAACTGATTCGGATAGGAACTCCATCTGCATAACTTGATTATGCCACGCCATGCTTGGCCGGACTGGATTTCTGTCCTCGTCTACGTGAAGAGCGCGACGATTCATTTTTCGATTCAACCTTGACTGAGATGGCAAAAAATCCGAGTTTGAGTCACTAAAACGCCCGACTTTCCCAGGAACTGGGAAAGTCGGGCGTGAAGTGGGGGCTAGGACACGTTGTGCAGCACCCGGATTTTGGAGTCGTCATGGGCAATTCGAAATGCTTCGAGTTCCTCGTCCCATGGTTGACCGATTAGCCGTCGAATGTCGCCGGCAACAGATTCACCGGTTGCAGTTGATTGGACAATCACATTGCGTAGTCGTTCCTCATGCACCATCACGTCACCGTGGGTGCCAATTGTGGCTCGGAAAAGTCCAAGCTCAGGAGTTGCAGCAAACCGCTCGCCTTCATGGCCGACACTGGGATCTTCGGTTACTTCGTACCTGACTTGACCAAAAGCCAAAAGTGAACTGGCGATTCGAGCACCCATGCCTTGTTTGCCAGACCAAATTATTTGACTTCGAAGCTGCCTGGGAGCAACCGGCTGGGGTGCCCACTCCATGGGGACTTCGGTGCCAAGCACCTTGGCTAGTGCCCATTCAAGGTGAGGGGCAACTGCATTAGGGCATGAGTGAATGAAGATCACTCCACGACTCTGGGCGGCCTCCGACTCGGATCCAACCCTTGAGTAACTCACTGCTGACATGTCGCCCTCCTATTTGTGAATAACGCCTTCCCCAGCGACTTCACGGAAGCGAACAACGTGCCTTGGCATACTTTAACCCCGACTAGGGCAAAAAGGCCAACTATTCGGTGGTGTTTTCAAGTGTCTAAAGTTTTCTGGAGACACTCGCCCCATAATTCGCTGTTAAATCTTCAGCAATATTCCTGATGGTCATGGCTTTAGTCCGCTGACTAAGCATCATTTCATCAAAGTCATGCAACCGAAGGGCGCGTCCGAGGAACATGTCGAGGTCTGCGCAAAAGAGTTGAGCACGAGAGTATAGTGACGCACTCTTGGCAAACCTTTAACCAACAATCCTTTAACAATCGATGGCCAGGTGATATGCCGATTCTCAAATCCGCGGTCGACCCGATCTCACATGCGTTCGGCCGCAACGCGGATCGTATGCGCGCACTCGTTGACGAACTACGCACGCACCTAGTCTCAGTGTCGCTGGGGGGGCCGGAGAGCAGCCGCACGCGGCACGTCGAGCGAGGGAAACTGCTCACGCGCGATCGCATCAACGCCCTTATCGATCCCGGCTCGCCGTTCCTCGAGCTCTCGCCGCTGGCCGCCCTTGGCATGTACGGTGACGAAGCCCCAGCCGCGGGCATCGTCACCGGTGTCGGCCGGGTGCAGGGGCGTGAGGTCGTCATCGTTGCAAACGACCCCACCGTCAAGGGCGGAACCTACTACCCGCTCACCGTCAAGAAGCACCTTCGAGCCCAAGAAGTGGCTCTCCACAACAACCTTCCCTGCATTTACCTCGTCGATTCGGGCGGTGCGTTCCTCCCGCTCCAAGATGAAGTCTTCCCCGATCGCGACCATTTTGGCCGGATCTTCTTTAACCAAGCCACCATGTCGGCACGCGGTATTTCGCAGATCGCCGCCGTACTCGGCTCTTGCACTGCAGGCGGGGCCTACGTGCCAGCGATGAGCGATGAGTGCGTCATCGTCCGGAACCAGGGCACAATCTTTCTCGGCGGCCCTCCGCTCGTGAAAGCCGCAACCGGCGAGGTAGTGACACCAGAAGAGCTCGGTGGTGGCGACATCCACTCCCGGATATCAGGGGTCACCGACCACCTCGCCAACAACGACCATCACGCTCTGAGCATCGTTCGTGACATCATCGCGACTCTCGCACCGCCGACCAAGCCCGAGTGGGATGTTTGCGACAGCCGCGAGCCACTCTTCTCTGCTGAAGACCTGTACGGCATCGTGCCCGAGGACGCGCGCACGCCCTACGACGTACACGAGATCATCGCCCGAATAGTTGACGGCAGCGAGTTCACCGAGTTCAAGGCAGAGTACGGCGAGACAATCGTCACCGGGTTCGCCCGAATCCACGGCAACCCGGTTGGGATCATCGCCAACAACGGCGTGCTGTTCTCCGAGTCTGCTATGAAAGCGGCTCACTTCATCGAGCTGTGTGACCGGCGTAAAACCCCGCTGATTTTCCTGCAGAATATCTCGGGATTCATGGTGGGTCGCGAGTACGAGGCCGGAGGTATCGCCAAGCACGGGGCCAAGATGGTCACCGCCGTGGCGTGCGCCCGCGTGCCCAAATTCACCATCGTGATCGGCGGCTCTTACGGGGCGGGTAACTATTCGATGTGCGGACGCGCATACTCGCCGCGGTTCATGTGGATGTGGCCCAATGCGCGCATTTCCGTCATGGGTGGAGAGCAGGCCGCTAACGTACTTGCGACCGTCAAGCGCGACCAGGCCGAGTCGCGGTCACAGGAATGGACCCCCGACGACGAGGAAGAGTTCAAGTCCGGAATCCGAAGCCAGTACGAGACACAAGGCAACCCCTACTATGCGTCGGCGCGACTCTGGGACGACGGCATGATCGACCCAGTGGACACCCGTAAAGTCTTAGCACTGGCAATCGCGGCATCCGCGAACGCGCCACTCGAGCCCATCTCCTACGGCGTATTTCGGATGTGATCATGTTCACCAAAGTCCTTGTAGCTAACCGCGGAGAGATAGCTGTGCGCATTATGCGCACGCTGACCGCTATGAACATCTCTTCGGTCGCCGTGTTCAGCGAGGCGGACCGCAACGCCCACCACGTCGCTCTCGCAAACGAGGCCGTCCTCGTCGGGCCAGCCGAGGCCGCCCGTAGTTATCTCAGTATTTCGCGGGTGATCGACGCCGCCCTGAGCACCGGTGCACAGGCAATTCATCCCGGCTATGGCTTTCTCTCCGAGAACGCCGAGTTTGCCACCGCTTGCGAGTCAGCCGGGATCGTCTTTATCGGACCGTCGGCCCCGACGATCGCCTCAATGGGCGACAAAATCGAGGCCAAGCGCGCGGTAGCAGCTCTAGGACTACCTGTGGTCCCAGGGTTCAGCGAGGCAGGAGCCGACGACGCCCGGTTAATTGAGGAGGCAGCTCACGTCGGCCTGCCCCTAATCATCAAACCGTCAGCGGGCGGTGGCGGTAAGGGCATGCACGTCGTCTACGAGCTCGGCCAGATACCTGCGGCCCTTGCATCCGCGCGAAGAGAGGCCATGTCCGCGTTTGGTGACGAATCGCTGCTGCTGGAGCGTTTCATTGAGACTGCCCGGCACGTCGAGGTCCAGGTGATCGGAGATCAGTTCGGAAATGTGATTCACGCCGGCGACCGAGACTGCTCACTTCAGCGTCGGCATCAAAAGGTCGTGGAGGAGGCACCGGCCCCCGACCTCCCCGACGAAGTCCGTGCGTCCATGCTTAACGCTGCAGTCGAAATTGCACGGTCTGTCGAGTACACCGGTGTCGGCACCGTGGAATTCGTTGTCGATGCGCTAAATACGCGCGACCATTTCTTCCTTGAAATGAATACGCGCCTCCAGGTCGAGCACCCCCTCACCGAGCTGGTCACCGGCCTTGATCTCGTGGAACTGCAATTGCGAATCGCAGCGGGTGAGCCACTTCCGGTCGCACAGGAGGACGTGCAGCTCTTGGGGCACGCCGTAGAGGTTCGGGTTTATGCCGAGGATGGCAATCGCGGTTTCTTACCGTCATCGGGCAAACTGGTCCGCTACTCGGTGCCTGCCGACATCCGAGTCGACTCGGGTGTTCGTCAGGGTGACTTCATCGGGACCAACTACGACCCTCTGCTGTTCAAGGTGATCGTGCACGCTGACGATCGGAGGGCGGCCTTCAACCGGATGGATGCTGCACTAAAGGATTGCGTCGTCCTCGGAGTGGCTAACAACATTCAAGTCCTCCGGGCGCTCGTGCAGGACCCATTGGTCCAGTCGGCCGAGCTAAACACCGGGCTCATCGAATCCCTTGGCCTAGGACAGCATCCCGTCAACCCAGGACCGCACGCGGTCATCGGTGCGGCCCTCGTGCTGGCCGGCGCACTTAATCCCTTGCATCCGGCCTCGGCTTGGGCCGTCGCGGATGGCTGGCGGGTTGGTGAGCACGCCGGAACTTCTTGGCTCTTCACCTCGGGAGTCGAATTCAGTAGCCGTGTGCAAATCTTTGCTGACGGGTCAAACCAATGGGTGGTTGTCGACGGTGGCGAGCGGCAGCGTTGCGCGATCCTGCCGCGTCCGGATCGACGGGACTCTTACTTCGTGGTAGTCGACGACTTGGCTGAGGCTCTCACGATCGTGGTTGACACAGGCCGCGTGTGGGTTGGATCTGCCGGCTCGTCATGGGAACTGGAACGGCCCGCAGAGGGCTTCCAAGATGATGTCGGCTCTGGGGAGCGATCCCTGGATCATGTGCGATCCCCGATGCCCGGCACAGTCGTGATCGTCGACACCAAAGTCGGCGACATGGTGAGCAAGGGAGCAGTCTTGGTGGTCGTGGAGGCAATGAAGATGGAGTACTCGCTGACCTCACCGCATGACGGGGTCGTCGTCGCAATTTCAGCACAGGTGGGAAACTCAGTGATCAAGGACTCAATCCTGGCCGAAGTCAGCCCGAGCGAGATAACCTCATGAGCCCCATGCGCCAGCCATTGCCGGTATCGATGGACAACCTCCCAGACCGAGTCCGTATCTGGGAAGTAGGTCCCCGTGACGGCTTACAGAACGAGGCCGCGGTTATCGACACCGGGACCAAGATTGCCTTTATCGACCGGCTCACAGACGCGGGACTGCCCGTCGTGGAAGCCACCAGTTTTGTCCGAGCCGACCGGATTCCCCAGTTGGCTGACGGCGCCGAAGTGATGGCCGGTATCTCGCGACGTCCAGGCATTCGGTACCCCGTGCTCGTCCCCAACGAGAAAGGTCTGGACGCAGCGCTCGCTGCCGATGCACGGGACATAGCAGTTTTCGCGAGTGCAACACAGACCTTCGCAGAGCGAAACCTCGGCCGGACCCTTGCGACGCAGATGGAGATGTTCGCCCCCGTCCTTGACCGCGCTCGCGCAGAGCAAATCCCCATTCGGGGCTACGTCTCCATGTGCTTCGGCGATCCTTGGGAGGGGTTCGTCGACGCTGCGCAGGTCGTCGATGTCTGCGTCGAACTTGCCGACCGCGGATGCAGCGATCTGAGCCTCGGAGACACCATCGGCGTCGCGACACCGGGCCAGGTCCGGCAATTGATCGGCATGCTCGTGGCCGCTGGCATCGACGTCGAGCGGATCGGTGTGCACTTCCACGACACCTACGGGCAAGCACTCGCGAACACTCTTGCCGCCCTTCAAAGCGGGGTGTCGACCATTGACGCCTCTGCAGGTGGCCTTGGTGGCTGCCCATACGCGCTTTCGGCCACCGGCAACCTGGCGACCGAGGACCTCGTCTGGATGCTGGATGGACTGGGTGTGGAGACCGGGGTGGACCTCGAGAAACTCACCGCGACTTCGCTCTGGCTTGCTGGCTACCTCGGAAGGCCGGTGCAGTCACGCGTGGGGCAAGCACTGTTGAATTGATTGATCGCTACGGGTCAGTGAGGCTCTCCGGTGCACCACCAAGTAGTGAATCAGGTTTCCTTACGATCCAACTAATAGATACGAGCGGCATCAATGATGCGCGTGCATCCAGACACATTGAATAGGGGTTGATCCCGGCGAACGTGGCTCGAGTTCTTGACATGTTAATCCCCCGGCACAATCCTTCGGGATTAGCGAGTGAGTTCCTTTCACTTGACTTGCTAAAAGGGGTCAGAGGAGCCTAATAAGACACCCTATTGTGAACCGAGGAATGGATCCTTCCTTTCTCCAGAGATGGGAGATACCACTTCCACTGCGCTGCCGCGTCCGGTTCCTCCACCACTGCTGTGTGTACCCGTAGATGTCTAGTGCGGTATGACATCCAAATAGCGGCAAGCCCGAGAGTTCGCGCGACAAGATCAACATATGGCATGAATCTCCCTCCCCCCTTACTCCTTACGGTTCATGCCGGCCAAAAGGTTGATTGTTTACTGGATTCAAGTAAACCGTAGCGTCACGGCATCTGCACTGGGGTGTATCAAGGTTCTTGGACATGTTGTCTCTTAG
>JBDNFH010000158.1:0-15133 GCA_041689915.1 Candidatus Nanopelagicales bacterium
AGCGGCTCAACCTCGGCGACCGCGCAGCTCAACATCACGGTGATCGCGGCTCCGAAAGCGACCCCGACTCCCACCCCGACTCCCACCCCGACTCCCACACAGGGCTATTGCAGTCCAGCGAGCCAGCAAGTGAACGGGGTCGTCGGGTTAGCCCTGTCAACGGCGTCGCTGTCCATCGGCGCCCCCGCTCCGGTATACGTGCTAGCAAATGGGAGCCCAGCATTGCCCGCTGGACTCAGCGGACCGGGATACAGCAGCGGTGTCATTAGTGGCACCCCGACTCAGGCCGGCACAACAAAGGTGCAGATCCACTGCCAAGGGCAGGGCGGATATGAAGCCTTTGCGACCCTGACGTTCGCGATCGTGACCGCCCCAACCCCAACCCCGGCCGAGTAGAGGTGCGCTGATGGCCACGTCGGCGCCGGCCATCTCCCCGTCCCTGCAAGTCGTCACGGGCCACGACACCTAGCCGTTGCAGACGCAGGTGCTGCTGCCAGCGAGCCTGACCTTCAACCCGGACACGAGCGTCATCTCTAGCATCCCGTCGAGCGGGGCCGGTACCACGTTGCTGTTTGTGGTCACCGGCATGGGACCGGCAGGCACCGACGTCATCAAAGAGTCGGTAGACCTGGAGTTCTTCAAAGACCCTGCACGCCAGCTCGTTTCACGATTCTCGCAAGCGAAGGTGGCCACCCAGATATGTCTGGCTTTGACAGATTTCAAAGGTAGCGTCCGAAGGAATTCCTTTCCCCGTTCGGTCTCCGTCGCAAGCCTAATCGTCATATGCTCGTTTGATGGGATTCGACCCAAGCGCCTTCGATGAGCCGCTACGAAGGGCGGCAGAACACGCTCGTTCCTGGTTAAAGACTGAGGCGAACGGACCTGTCCCTCCTCAGCGAGGCATCGAGTCGATCTTGGCCATCGCTCGGGAGGACTTGCCCGAGCGGGGCATGGACCCCTCAGACGTGGTGGATGTGCTTGCCTCCCATGTCGGGCCGGGTCTGATGTCGATGGGTTCGGGGAGGTTCTTCGGCTGGGTTATCGGCGGCACGATGCCGGCCAGCTTGGCCGCCGATTGGATGGTCAGCGCTTGGGACCAGAACTCCGGCATGCGATATGCAACGCCCGGCGTTATCGCCATCGAGGAGATCGCCGCCGAGTGGGTACTCGACCTGCTGGGGTTGCCCCCGCAGTGCGACGTCGGCTTTGTCACCGGCGGGACCATGGCAAATTTCACGGGGCTTGCGGCAGGGCGGCAGCACGTCCTCACCTCGGTGGGCTGGGACCTCGATCGCAATGGCCTGACTGGGGCTCCACGCATCAACGTCCTGGTCGGCGAGGACCGGCACGTCACGGTCGACCTCGCCCTGCGGTATCTGGGGCTTGGGGCTCCGATCCCGGTGACTGCGGATACGCAGGGGCGTATCCGCCCTGACGCGCTGGCCGAGGCCCTGGCCGCAGTGGACGGCCCAACCATCATCGTTTTGCAGGCGGGAAACTTGCACTCAGGCGCGTTCGACCCTTTCGAGGAGGCGATCGCGGTCGCCCGCGAGCACGGCGCGTGGGTGCACATCGACGGGGCTTTCGGACTGTGGGCTGGTGCGTCCGCTCGACTGCGGCACCTCGTCACGGGATACGAGCTGGCCGACTCGTGGGCGACCGATGCGCACAAGACTCTGAACACGCCCTACGACTGCGGCATCGCCATCGTCCGACACCCGGAAGCGCTGCGATCGGCCTTCGGGACGTCCCCGAGCTACCTAGTAGTCGACGAAGGTCATCCGGATCCGTTGAGCGTTGTGCCGGAGTTGTCCCGTCGGGCACGAGGCGTGCCGGTGTGGGCAGCACTACGGTCGATGGGGCGAGCCGGGGTCGAGGAACTAGTAGACGGCCTGACCGCTCATGCCCGCGTAATGGCCCAGTCCATCGGGGCCATTCCTGGTGCGCGCATTGTGAACGAGGTGGACTTCACGCAGGTGTGCGTCGCCTTCGAATCGGACGAGCGCACTAAGGAGGTCACCGCCCGGTTGTTGGCAGACGGTGTCACATGGATGTCCGGTTCACGATGGCAGGGCTGCGACGTGATGCGCATATCGCTATGCAACTGGAGCACCGATGAAAATGACGTTGCGGCGAGCATCGACGCGGTCCGCCGTGCCGCGTCCTGAGCCGACCCTCCGATCTCGATCACACACGATCTCGCCGATTCAATACGAAACCGTCCCCATTCTGGTCGGAATCGGCCACCGCTTTTGCAACGTTGAAGCAGTCTTTACACCTTCCTCGAGAAGAGTGATTCCGCGATTATCTCGCGCGCAGCCCAACCTGCCTTGGAGTGTGTGAAACGAAGCGACGCGGCGAGGAAAACGTCGTAGCTGGAATTGTTGTCGACAAGCTGGCCAAAGAAAACTACTGCGACAATTGTGACGACCACCATCAGTGTTAAGGCACCAAGGAGTGAACCAAAAGCAGTGGAAAAGGATGGAAAGGTTCCCAAGCGCCCCGCAACAGATACGTGAGCTAGATCGACTCGCTCAGATTAGAGCGCCGTGACAACGCTAGGCAACAATTATGTTCTCGCTGACAATTAACCGGACACGACCACTGACGTGCGCAAGTGAATCCTGCGCGGTTGCCTTGCCAGATTCGGTCGCATAGGCGGCATCAAAGTCTTCACGCGTGTCAAACCAGAGTTCGGCCACACCATCAATGCCTGCCTCGTCAAAACCGTCAGCCACTTCGTTGAAAACTACTTTTCGAATTTTGGGGAGGGCCGCAGCCATTGAGTCATGTTCATGTAGCCACCATTGAGCAAACTCTGCATGGGACATGTCATTTCGTCTTGTCAGCACGATCATCGCTTTAAACATTATTCACTCAATTCCTTTGTCGTTGTTACGTTCAGGATGTTGGTTTTTGGACTCTTGCATGTGGTCGACCACCAACACTTAGTGCGAGTGAGACGACAATTTCATCGGGGCGCGGAGCATCTGGTAGTGACACGTCTACCGAGTCCATGTCGTCAAAAATCCAACGATCGTCTTTGTTGCCGATCGGCATAGTGATGCTTGCTCCGGGGCCCGCAACTTTCTTTGTTCCAGGAATGATGTCAGCGCCCCCGCCGATTGCTGTGCGCACAGGTGCTCCAAATCGAGGGTGAAGCACTGCCGCGGTGTGTTCGCGGTCTCCATTAGTACCGACGATCGCACCCTTGCCGTAACCGCGGACCTCCGTCGCGGGTATTCCGACCGAAGCCAACGAGGCTGTCGCCATGTCAACCAGAAGTGCCGCAACTTCATTACCAAGTTGTTCCAGAATGGATAAATCCTGAACCAAGCCTTGCCCAGCTAGCGGGTTGGCTAGCACTGCGGTTGCCGTTACGATCGTGGTCGGTGAAGAAACCGCAACACCTGCCTCGCGGTGCGTTTGGGTGAGTGTTGTTGATGTAGTCCGAATATCCATGGGAACTCCTTGTCGTGGTGTGGGGTTCAGCGTACGCAACTGACTCGCTCACGAGATGTTAGGTTCATCTGGACTAGCCAATTGTCCATCAAACTATCCGTTTGCCATTAGTAGTGATCTGAGGAATGCATGACTCCAGAAGAGCTTATGAAAGTTGCCACCGAGCTTGCTGCGCAGTCCGCTGCAAACGGTTGGGGTGGACCGTTCGGTGCTGTTGTTGCCAAGGATGGCGAGGTCGTAGGTATGGGGCAAAATAGCGTGCTACTCACCGGTGACATTACTGCTCACGCAGAGATAGAAGCAATTCGCAAGACTGTTGCTGCCGTGAATCCGTATGCGCCATCAATCGCCCCGCATGAACGGAACTTCTCCACGTTGACTTTGATACCGCGACCCGAGGGTTCTAATGACCCAGTACCCGAGCGCTCAGCAATGCTCAATCAATATGAAATGTACGCCTCCGGGTTCCCCTGCCCAATGTGCATGGGTGCAATTTACTGGGCGCGAATCAGTCGCCTCTACTTCGCCTGCAGCGTTGAGGACGCTCGCGAAATTGGTTTTGACGACGCATTCCAGTACGAAGACTTCGCACTCCCCCTAGACCAGCGACGAATCCCCATTAGACAGATTGGGCGGGAAAATGGGCTCGCTGCCTTCGCGCTGTGGAGGGACAAAGAAGACAAGCACCCGTACTAGCGTGAACTACGAGTTCTGGCTCACGCACTTGTCGGCTTCATCGCGATTCTTGTCGGCTGACCGTGTTTTAGCGACCCGGCGCACTGACAGGAACTGTTCTGTGGATTGGTCTTGCAATCATCTGGGGTTTAGCGGTTCCGCACATGTGGTTCGTCTCACGTTTTGACAATCTGAATCGAACCGAACGAAGTCTTCACAAGCGGACTCCCTGGCAAGATATTTGTTATCAGCTCAATAAAGGCTAAGTTCGCACTATGGCATTGCATTCACACACACCCAAAGCACACACGTCCACCGACTCAATAGTCATTCCGCTCTACGCCCGACCGGGCGCTACTTCGCCATTGCCAAAGGGTGTACTACCCAAGGACGGGATGGAGCCGGGGACCGCTTATTCAATTATTCACGACGAACTCATGCTTGACGGCAATGCGAGACAAAACATGGCCACTTTCGTCACGACCTACATGGAAGACGAAGCCGAGAAACTCTTCGCCCTTACGGCGGATAAAAACATGATCGATAAAGATGAATACCCGCAAACAGCCGCCATTGAAGGTCGGTGCGTGGGCATTCTGTCCAACCTGTGGAACGCTCCCGTCGGTGTTGAAGCAACCGGAACGTCAACAACCGGCTCAAGTGAAGCGGTCATGCTCGCCGGCCTTGCCTTAAAGTGGCGTTGGCGTGAAAAGCAAAAAGCTGCCGGAAAGAGCACCGACAGACCTAACATGGTGATGGGGATCAATGTGCAAGTTGTGTGGGAAAAATTCTGCCGCTACTGGGATGTTGAGCCTCGATACGCGCCCATTGACGAAGGGCGCTTGCAACTTGATGCAAAGCACGCAATCGAATTGTGCGACGAAAACACAATCGGGGTAGCCGCAATACTAGGTTCAACCTATGACGGGTCATACGAACCGATCAAAGAAATAGCCGCAGCCCTGGACCAGCTAGAAAAAGACAGGGGCTGGGATATTCCCATTCACGTCGACGCCGCATCCGGCGGATTCATTGCGCCATTCCTTGACCCTGAGCTCGAATGGGACTTCCGCGTTCCTCGCGTGCGGTCCATAAATAGTTCCGGTCACAAATACGGTTTGGTGTACCCCGGCGTCGGCTGGGTTATTTGGCGCACACCCGAAGACCTCCCAAGTGAGCTGGTATTCCACGTTAACTACCTCGGTGGCGACATGCCCACCTTCGCCTTGAACTTCTCACGTCCAGGTTCCCAAGTGATCGCGCAGTACTACAACTTCATTCGTCTGGGTCATGCCGGTTTCACGGAGATCCAGCAAGCCTGCCGTGATAACGCGATTTACCTTGCGAACGCTATTGCCAAAATAGGGCCTTATGAATTGATGTCCAACGGGGATGAACTCCCGGTATTTTTTTTCCGGCTCACAAAAGACACGACCAACTTCACGGTTTTTGACGTCTCCGCAAAAATGCGTGAACGCGGCTGGCAAATTCCCGCCTATTCTCTCCCGGCCGACTTGACCGACGTTTCCGGTCTACGCATCGTGGTCCGCAATGGCTTCGGCCGAGACCTCGCCGAACTCCTACTCGATGACCTCACGCGTATAACTAAGGAACTTGAAACACAAAGCGAACCGTCAGCGAAGTCAGCGGCTAACTTTAGCCACAGTTAGTTCAACCGCGCTTTCCACCAATTGGAAACGAACACTTCCCAAGTACCGATCACCATCAGCGTTAGCGCACCTAGGAGCAAGCCAAAGGCCGGAAGTATGACCACGTAGCGTGATAGGGCAACGAATCTGCGCGAGAGCATCACTGCCAGGAAGAGCACGACCGGGAATCCCGCGAGAAGAAATGCCATGGGGTTAACAAAAATCCCAAGAAGCGAGTCCGAAAAGAAGACAAAGACCGTGAGCCAAATAGCAGCGATTGATCCTCGAGTTGTGGACAGAGAGATAAGTGCATGAGCACCACCTAGGACCAGAGCCAACAATCCCACTTGCAGGACTGAGGCATCAGTGTGATCCAGCGCGGTCCGGATGAACGTCACAATCCAGAAAAGCACACCGACGGTCGCCAAGACATGAACAGCAATTGCACCGAAGCGGCTGGTAGTCATTGCGTGATCATGCCAGACTGCCTGCACGGATAGCGTGGATCAAAACACATCGCTAATCAATAGAGTAGGTGACGTGGAAATTGTCACTGCAAGCATTCAAGACACCTATTACCCCACCATGATGTGTTTTGGGTGCGGGCCGGCTAATGATAAAGGTCTGCAAATCAAAAGTTTTCTCGCCGGGGAATTCGTGATCGGCGAATTTGATCCCCTGCCCCACCATGGAAATGGTGGCGGCGTCCTCAATGGCGGAATCATCGCTACTCTTCTTGACTGCCACTCCGGAGCAACTGTCCTTGCTCGGTCAATCCAGGATTCCGAAAGTAGTCAACTCACCGAGTCCTGGGTTACCGCGAGTCTCAATATTCGATACCGGCGACCAACCCCGCTGGCTAGCACGGTCGGGCTCAGGGCGCACATACTTGAGGTGAACGAACGCGAAATGCACGTTCGTTCCGAAGCGCTTTCGGGAGAGGAAGTCTGCGCGATTGCCGAGGCCCGATGGGTGAAAGTCGTTCAACGCTCCTCACCTGATCTAAATGCCCACCCCAGATAGGGACTTTGCGGGGATTTAATGCATCACCTACGGTCGGCACATGCGAAGCGTTAAGGGTTTCATCAAGGCTTCTCACCCCCTGCCCACAATTGCAGTCTCACTAATTATCAGTGCGTTCGGGTGGAGTCTGGGTTGGACGGGCTGGTCGCTCCTAGCCGTATTCCTAACCATTTTTATTGGTCAGTTGTCGGTGGGTTGGAGCAATGATGCCCACGACGCAAACCTAGATGCCCGCATTGGGCGCATGAGTAAACCAACGGTTGCTAAGGACATATCTACGCAGTCACTATGGATCGCAGCAGTTGTAGCACTGCTCATCGCAATCCTGCTCAGTTGGTTGGTAGCCGGTTGGTTGGGCGGTTCATTCCACATTTTTGCAATCCTGATGGCCTGGCTCTACAACGTTCGACTCTCACGCACCGCATGGTCCTGGCTCCCCTACGCTCTCGCTTTCGGCGCGATGCCTGCGTTCTTATCTTTCGGATTAAACGATGAGCCTCCGACCGCTTGGGCTGTAGCCGTGTTCGCGATTATCGGAGTGAGCGCACACTTGGCTAACGCACTGCCCGACGCCGAGTCCGACGCTGCCGCAGGAGTGGGCGGACTCGTAGTTCGTTTAGGGAATCGGAGATCCGTTCTTTTGTGCTGGCTCCTACTCGCACTTGGCAGCGGGATCTTGGTTGTAGTGAGCTTCGCAGCGAGCATTTGGCTTGCACTACTAATTGCCGGCGCATTCATCGCCACCGCGGTCTTAGGTTCGCGTTCGCAGCGCCCTTCGGCAATGTTCTATGCCCTGATCGCGACGGTGGCCATCGACGTCGCGGTGTTAGTGATAGTCACCGTTATCGCTTAAGTCCAGATTACAGAGATGGGTGCCGCAAGGATTCGATCCCCAAGTTCGAATGTGTCCGGGCCGGTGTGTAAGACAACGCCCGCAGCGAAACGATCACCCAGTTGATCGCGCAACCACGCTAGGTGCCGAGCATCATGTCGGCCCACCGCTGCTGCAGCCTTTATCTCAATCCCAACGACTTTCCCCCCAGGAAGCTCCGCAACGAGGTCAATTTCTTGACGACCGTTGGCACTGCGTAGGTGGTGAAGCCGTACTGGTTCGACAGCCAGTGCGGCTTCGGGTGCGAGTTGAGCATGTACAAAGGTGTCGACCAGCCGGCCAAGCAGGTTCGCATCGGTAAGTGCGGTGCTCAGATTTATTCTTGCTCCAGCTGTGGTCAATCCGCCGTCAACTATGTACCTCTTCGCACGCTTTTCCAGTCGTTGTAGTCGATTCGTGGACCAGGCCGGCACGTGAGTTGCGACCCCGAGATCTATAAGAAGATCGTCGTAACGCGCCGCAGTTTTCGCCGTGATTCCCACGGCTTGATACAGCGACGAATCGGCAATTAAACCGGCCGTATTCAATGACAGCGCCTCGAAATAACTCCGCAGTTTGGCAGAATCTGTCCCACTGACCAGTTCGGAAGCATCCCGAGTTACCAACTGTTCAACGTAACTGCGGAGCCATGCGCTGCGAATACGCTCTGATTTGACACCGGCAACCTCGGGAAAGGATCCCCGAACGGCGAGCCCCACGTAGTCGATTATGTTTAAATTGGAAGTTCTTATTGATGTTGAGAGATCCATATTTGCCAGCCGGTCGAGAAATCCTGGTTTGCCCAGATCACCTCGATTCACTTCTCGTTCGGTCAAGACAGTAATTGGTAACCGAATGAGTCGGCCCGTTCCCGGCCACGATTTTCCTTGCAGATCTGCGCGAACGCTGCCAGTCAAAATGAACCGACCAGGACGAGAGTCTGCGTCGACTGCGCGCTTCACCGCTCCAAGAACACCCGGTACCTCCTGCCATTCATCAAGTAAAAGCGGTTCGCCTCTCCCCCGAAGGGCAGCATCAGGATCAGCCAAAAACGTCGCTGCTGACCCTGGTTGATCCAACTCAACCACCTCAACCGCAACTCGACGCGCTGAAGTCGTTTTGCCTGAAGCACGAGGTCCCGTGATGAAGACAGCAGGGACACCGGCGATAAATTCTTCTAGGGGAAGGTCCGCAAGGCGAGGCAAATATCGCTCCGGGTCAGCCGATTGGTTCACCCGGTAAGAATACCAAAAAATAACAGGCTTGACAACCAAGAAATAACAGGTCACATGTCTAATATTTTACATTCTTCAACGCGTAAATGCGAAAGAACCAGTGTCATCACGCGGCCAATGAATCCACAATCCGATTGAAAACCCTGGGCATTGCCTTGGCCGCGGGAACTATCAAGGGTCGCAAGCCACGCCGCGACGATGCCCACAACAGGCCGCCGGTCATATACCGGTAGGACCTGGTTACCTTGCGCCACTCATCCTCGTAACGCTCCGGCTCGTCGGCGAGAACCGCATGCACGGCCGCTTCAGCTTCGGCGAAACCTAAACGCAATCCCTCGCCGGTCAATGCATCGATGTAACCGGAGGCATCACCTACCAAAAGCGCCCGGTCAGCAGATCGCGCACTCACCCGTTGCAGTAACGGACCAGCTCCACGGAGCTCACTTACCCGCGGTACCGAATCAAGTCGCGCGGCCAACTCCGGTACTCGCGCTATTGCTACATCGAGGTTGAGGACCGACCGACCAAGGACGGCGACACCAACAGTGTCGACGCTGACCGGCGTAACGTAGATCTCGGAGTCGTCGAGCCAGTACACCTCGACCAGATCGCTCCACGGGGCAATACCAAAATGCTGTCGAATTCCAAAACGCTGCTGACCCGATGCGATCTCCCCGAGACCTAGGATTCTCCGAACACTCGAGTGCAATCCGTCAGCTCCGACGAGATACCGAGCCCGCAGGCCGCCCGTCTCAACCCAGCCCTCACCCTGGCTGATCTCGTCAACGCGACCGGTGACCATTGCGACACCGAGTCCCTTCGCCCGTTGGTGCAGCGCGGTCTGCAGGGCGAGGCGCCGGACCCCTCGGCCGGGCCCCGACCGGAATCGCGCTTGAGCAACGTTTCCTTTAGCGATGTACCTGATTCCATAAAAATCCCGCCCGGGCGGATCAACACCGACGGCCTGCAACCGCATCAGTGCATCGGGCATTAAGCCTTCACCGCACGCTTTGTCAATGGGTCCGGTTCGTGACTCAACGACAGTGACGTCAAGGCCGCTCAGGCGAGCGCGAATGGCAGTCATCAATCCGACGGGCCCACCACCAGCAATGACTAGGTCGATCATCGCGGGAGTGTCCCAAGCGCTGCGTTCTCCACCCGAAGTCGCACGGCCAGCAGGGGCAAGTTCAGTGCGGTGAATACGAGCGCGGTGACCCAGGCAAAGCCGACCATGGGCAGGGTGATTCCTTCGATGACGACGGCGACGTAATTCGGATGACTCAGCCAGCGGTAGGGGCCGCCGGCAACGCGTGGTATCCCAGGAACGATCACCACAAGGGTGTTCCACCGCTTACCCAAAGTCGTGATGCACCACCAGCGAAGCGCCTGCGACGCCAGGACGAGGGCGAACATCGCCCACGCTAGGACCGGGTTGATCGGCTTCTGCCAGACCCACACTTCAACGAGTGAGCCGACAAGCAGAAAGACGTGCAGGGCCACCATATATGGGTAGTGGGACCTTCCAAACTCCACGCCACCGTGCTCGGCACTCCAACGAAGGTTCCGCTTTGACACGACGAGTTCGGCTACTCGCTCCACTGCCACGAGGGCGATCAGGATCGTGAATAAGACAAATCCCATCACGGAATCACCATTGCAGCAAAACCAGTTCAGCGCAGAAGCCCGGGCCCATTGCCGTCAGCATTCCGGGAGTTCCTGGTTCCGGGACCAGCGTGCCGCCAGAGCCGTTGAGGGTGTCGCACAGAACGTGCAGTACCGATGCCGAAGAGAGATTGCCAATCGCGGCAAGTGAGCGCCAAGTAACGTCGAGCTGCCCATCATGTAGGTCCAGCGCCGACTCCATCGCCTCCAGCACCCGAGGTCCCCCCGGATGACTCACCCAACGATTAACGTCTGCAATCTTGAGGTCGTGGTCACGAAGGAAGCCACGCACGTCGTCTCCGAAGTACTGGTTGATAACCTCGGCAACACCGGCGGAAAGCACAATGCGAAAACCACTGCCGCCAATGTCCCAGCCCATGGTCCGCTCGGTGTCGGGGTAGCGCCGACTGCGGGATGCCACGACTCTGGGTCCGGTGATCCCCATTTTGGCTGCCCTATTTTCACCCACCATGACCACGGCTGCAGCACCGTCGCCGAACAATCCGCTGGCCACGATGTTGGGCATTGATGCGTCATCGCGTTGCAAGGTAAGGGAACACAACTCAACCGACAGCAGCACCGCGACGTCATCGGGATGCCCGACCAAGTAGTCGTGCAGTCGCGCAATACCGGCAGCACCTGCCACGCAACCCAGCCCGAATATGGGAATCCGCTTCACATCTGCCCGCAGACCAATTCGTGGCACGAGCCTCGCCTCGAGCGAGGGAACGGCAATGCCCGTGACCGACGTCGACATGATCATGTCCACGTCGGCGGCCTCGAGGTTTGCAGTAGACAATGCGCCCGCGATAGCCGCGGCACCAAGATCAAGTCCAACCCGGATGAACTCGTCATTAGCGGCGCCGAAGTCAGCAAGTTCGCAGTAAGCCTCCAGCGGGATCGCCAGGTTGCGATGCTGGATGCCGGTGGCGCGGTGGATCCGGTCGATGAGTTGACGATGCGCTCCGCCGGGAGACACCACGGCGGTGAAGAACTCGGTGATCTCCTCCTGTGGATATCCATACGGACCAACCACGCCGTGCACAGCGGCAATGAAGGTCATTAGGTCATCGTAGGTCTCAATCGCCAACTACGACAGCCGCGCCAGGTCCGGCTACCAAATGCGCTCAGCTTCAAGGCTCAAGTCCATCCCCACACAATTTAAGTGAGCGACCAGAAAGCCCGGCGTGATCAAGTCCCTAACGCATCACTGTTGATCAAGTAGGTGGTGGTGTCACGCGATCTAGCCAGACTCGATAGCGCAAGCCTTAAAACTGAGTGCCCACAAATACCCGGGCCTGGCCACGATCAGCGTCAGCTCCCATGGGTGGTTTCAAGCGGTCGTCGCAACGAAATTGTTGTTAGAGGTCATTTTGCCTACTATTCGAATCCCCAAGGGACCGGGCCATTGTGGTGCATGGCGGGCTCGGCGTCTGTGATGACATCCCACTCGCGAGAATGTACGGCTGGCAGCGTGCCCTCAAAATTTTTGATGGACCCGATCAGGTGCATGTGCGGTCGATCGCGCACTGGGAACTCAAGCGCCCTCGGGCGGTCCAGCTTCCCGCATCATTTCCCGCATCATGTGCCATAAAATTTGGGGGTACCACTGTGCAATAAACATTGATGTCCTATAATATGGAGTCCACAGAACTAGCCGGCCTGAGGTCGGCGTCCAATCGAGGGGAGCCCCTGTGAGCACTGTGAACGCGGACCGCCTACCACGTAACCCCGTCCGGTTCGTGACCGCCGCCAGCTTGTTCGACGGGCATGATGCTGCGATCAACATTATGCGTCGGATCCTGCAGTCACAAGGCTGTGAGGTCATCCATCTCGGTCATGACCGCAGTGTTGAGACGATTGTCCGGGCCGCGATCCAAGAAGACGTGCAAGGCATCGCGATCTCCTCCTATCAAGGCGGGCACGTGGAGTACTTCAGCTACCTGCGCGACCTATTGGACAGTAGAGGCGCCGGACACATTCGCATCTACGGCGGCGGTGGCGGTGTCATCATCCCGGACGAGATCGCCCTCCTCGCTGCGAAGCGAGTCCGTATTTTTTCCCCCGAGGACGGTCAGCGACACGGTCTGGTTGGCATGATTGCCTCGATGGTGCAAGAGTGCGATGTCGCCCTCACCGACGACATTCCAGCACTGGACGCGGTACTCGCCGGCCACGAGCGCGAACTCGCCCGGGCGGTCACCCTGCTCGAGGATGGGAGTGCCCCGGTCGGATGGCTCGAGCAAATCCACGCGGCTGCCGCCCAAGTATCGACTCCGGTACTCGGTATTACCGGAACTGGCGGGTCTGGAAAATCTACCCTGACCGACGAGCTCTTGCGACGTTTCCGCACCGACCAAGAGGGCAAACTCCGGATCGCTGTTATCGCGGTGGACCCGACTCGACGCAAGGGTGGTGGTGCGCTTCTGGGAGATCGAATCCGGATGAACACCATTGAACTGGGATCCGTTACCTTCCGCTCCCTGGCCACTCGGGGCGCCGGCTCGGTGATCCCCGACAACCTCGCTGACGTGATTGCTCTCTATCAGGCTACCCATGACCTCGTTGTTGTCGAAACCCCCGGCATCGGCCAAGGCGACTCCGGCATAGTCCCCTTTGTCGACACGTCCCTGTACGTGATGACACCGGAGTTCGGTGCGGCATCCCAACTCGAAAAGATCGACATGCTCGACTACGCGGATGCTGTGGCGATCAACAAGTTTGAGCGTCGCGGCGCCGAAGACGCCCGTCGCGACGTTGCCCGCCAGCTCGTGCGCAACCGTCAAGCATTCGGTTCTTCATGGGAGGACATGCCGGTCTTCGGTACCTCTGCTGCCCGATTCGCCGACGACGGCGTCACCCATCTGTACCACTATCTCTATGACCTCCTCGTAAGAAAAGGTCTTCGCAGCAGCCCGGGCGTCCTTTCCCGGCTGGAGGGAATGGAACCCACGGGTCTGACCACGATCGTGCCCCCTGCCCGCGCACGCTACCTCGCCGAAATCGCCGATACCGTGCGCTCCTATCACGCCACCACGGATGGCCAAGCCAGTATCGCGCGACGGGTACAACACTTGCGTACGGCCGCGGCGATGCTGTCGGCCGAGGGAGCTGATGCCACGCAGGTCCAAACCCTACGCGAAGCACAAGAGGCGCAACTGCGGCACGACGTGGCCTCACTCCTTGCGGCATGGCCTGAAGTGCGCGAGCAATACGCGCAAGATGAACTCGTTGTCACGATCCGGGACAAGGAGCTCCACACGGCGCTCTGGAAAGATACTCTCTCCGGCTCCCGCATCCCTCGCGTCGCTCTCCCGCACACCGAGGATTCCGGCGAACTCGTGCGCTATCTGCGCGAAGAGAACCTGCCAGGTAGCTACCCGTTCACTTCAGGTGTCTTCCCATTTAAACGGGAGGGAGAAGCGCCGGCGCGAATGTTCGCGGGCGAAGGCGACGCATTCCGAACCAACCGCCGCTTCCATCTACTCTCCTCCGGCCAGATCGCGACCCGACTGTCGACCGCATTCGACCCCGTGACGTTGTATGGCCGCGATCCCAATGAGGAGCCGGATGTCTACGGCAAGGTCGGCACCTCCGGCGTGTCCATCGCGACCCTGGATGACATGAAAGTTCTGTACTCGGGCTTTGACCTGTGCGATCCGATGACCTCCGTCTCCATGACCATCAACGGCCCCGCGCCGACGATTCTCGCGATGTTCATGAACACGGCAATCGACCAACGCCTCGACGCCTTCCGCGAGCGGGAGAACCGTGAGCCCACCCCGGAGGAAGCGGCCGACATTGAATCCTGGGTGCTCACCAATGTGCGCGGCACCGTTCAGGCGGACATCCTCAAGGAGGACCAGGGACAGAACACCTGCATCTTCTCCACCGAGTTCTCCCTACGCTGCATGGGCGACGTCCAGCAATGGTTCATCGACAACCGGGTGCGCAATTTTTATTCTGTATCCATCTCCGGCTACCACATCGCCGAGGCCGGGGCGAACCCGATATCGCAACTGGCCTTCACCCTCGCCAATGGCTTAACATATGTCGAGGCATACCTCGCCCGAGGTATGAAGGTGGAGGACTTCGCTCCCAACTTTTCGTTCTTCTTCTCGAACGGCATTGACGCTGAGTACACGGTGCTCGGCAGAGTCGCTCGGCGGATCTGGGCAATCGCGATGCGCGAGCGCTACGGTGCAGATGAGCGCAGTCAAAAACTCAAGTACCACGTTCAAACATCCGGCCGGACGCTGCACGCGCAAGAGATGGACTTCAACGACATCCGCACCACCCTGCAAGCACTGTGCGCGATCAATGACAACTGCAACTCCCTGCACACCAACGCCTACGACGAGGCCGTCACGACCCCTAGTGCGCACTCGGTCCGGCGTGCACTCGCGATCCAGATGATTATCGACCAAGAGTGGGGGCTGTCCAAGAACGAGAATCCACTCCAGGGCTCCTACATCGTTGACGACCTGACAAACCTCGTCGAGGAAGCCGTGCTCATCGAGTTCGAACGGATCTCTGATCGAGGTGGCGTACTAGGC
>JBDNFH010000159.1:0-3951 GCA_041689915.1 Candidatus Nanopelagicales bacterium
CCCGAATCAGAAATGACAGCAGAGCCGAAAAAGACGGCAGAAGCAGAAACGGCGGCTCCAACACCAACGAGTGAACCGAAAACCACGAAAATACCTCAGGTAGATACGGTGACTCAGCCGGTTGTCACGGAACAGGTTGTTAACGAACCGAAAGCGGTGAAAAAGGCAACCGAAACGGTTGGTGGGTGGACTGCCGCCGTGTTGAACCCGGGAACAGTCTCACTGCGGGCACCCCAACTTTCCAGTGGCGCGAAAGCCAATGTCACTGTGGCGTGCTCCCCCAGCGTGAACTGTGTGATCAACGGTGAACAACTCACCATTAATGAAGGAACGGACGTCACCGTGACGTACAGCGCGAAAGCAACCAGTACACACACAGCATGGGCTACAACAATCAACAATTAGTTACGACTCGTTGCACGCGAACATACACTGTGCGCACACGAATATTACGGTCCGCCACCGCCTGGGCGGGCCAACAAAAAAGAAGCAGGTAAAACCTGCTGGTAGGGGAAAAGCGAGAAAAGAAACGGCGGTAATTGGGTAGCGTTTTATGTGCCACGTGAATGACCTCGACCTCGACCTTCCACGAAGCACGAATACGTTTTCGTGCTTTACGTAACTCCCTGGACGCGGTAATCGGTACCCCTGGAATTTCACCTTGATTAATCTTGTCCTGCCTGACCGGGCGGTGAAGGATCTCACAACTCACATCTAAATCAGAGGCGGTTTTCTTCGCCGTTTGACCGGCTCAAATCAGTGAAACCGCTCTCAGTCGGAACTCATCCGGATACGTACGCGGTATAAAAATAGGCTCACATTAAAGCCCAACATCAACACCAAAATAGGAAACACTCTCTGGCGCAGGTCAATGCAAGGCGATTGATCAATTCCAGTGATTTGATATGCGGATTGCTCACGATTGAGTTGAAAGCCTTACCTTTTGCGGCAGCTAGTCAACGGATTTCGGCATTTCTGTTTCTCAAGTCCTCATGTGGCGATTCGAGCCTATTCGTAAGGTTGCGCATCAACTGAATCGTCTGTACTTTGGCCCAATGGAATTAAGTCAGCACGTCACCTTGCACACTCACGAGGAAGTTGCCGACATGATTAGGCAGCAAATTCGTGCGGGCGAGGCTGCTGTTGGTATTCGTTTGCCACCCCAACGCGAACTTTCGAACATGCTTGGGGTAAGCCGTCAATCCATTCGCGAGGCGCTTCTTACGCTCGAAGATGAGGGACTCATTGAGACAAGACGTGGGGCAACAGGTGGGAGTTTCGTAACTGCCCCTCAACTGTCCAGAAGGGGGATCCTTCGGTGGGTACGGACCAATTTGATTGATCTGGATGACATTTGCGATTTCCGCATTGCAGTGGAGGGGCAGAGTGCCGCTCTTGCTGCGCAAAGGCGAACTACTGATGACCTCAGCTGTATGCGGGAAGCGATTGACGCGCTCCCCATCAAAGGCGCAACCCGCGAGGATTTCCGAGAAGCGGATGGTAAATTCCACGCAGCCGTAGCTCGTTCAGCGAGAAACTCCCGACTCGAGCAGGCAGTACGCAAAGCTCGTTCGGACCTATTCATCCCGACTGATGAAATTGATTTCACCCAAGAAGTTGAAACTACTCGCAGACAGCACACGGAAATCTACTCGGCAATCGCAAATAAGGACACGGACAAAGCGGTATCTCTCATGGTCTTCCACATTGAAAATACTCGCTCGCACATACGAATGTTGCTATCAGGGAACCTACAGTTTCGGGGACCTTCAGTTTAAGATTCGACTCTTTGGCGGACCGCTCTAGGTTCATTTCCGCTTCTTAGAGGAGGGTGGAACTACACCACGTCAGTATCCGCCGCAGTTTTGGGAGCGTCCCACCGTCGCATGGTGGAGGGAGCCCTTCCCGATCATGAAACAGACTTTGGGGGTATGAATAAAGTCGCGATAAAACTCGGAGTATCTCCCGAGACTATCCGCCGTTGGAAACGTCGATCAAAGATTGAAGCCGGAGTTAGACCGTGGATCTCTTGGGAAGTCAATCAGGAGAATAAGTGGCTGAAACAGGAAAATATTTAACTGCGATGAACGAATGAAATTCTGAAGACAACTTCAGCATTCAACGAAACTTAACTCTGCCCACGACGAAACGATCGCATCCCGTAATGTTTTAGAAGATCAATTCGGAGTCAAGTTCGAACTGTGTACCACGGAGCGTGGGTTTATCACTGCTCGTGGTTATCACGTGGCGAACAAGCGTCCAGTATTTGAAAGTACCCTCCGAGATGAATCATTGATCGGTGAAGTTCTATCCATTTATGAAGAAAACTATTTGGATTACGGTGTTTACAAGATGCATGCCCCAATGAATCGTGCCGGCTGGGAAACCGGCCGTGGCCAGACAATCAGTCTCGTGGGAAAAGCCATATTGCACGGCATGACAGGAGAAAAAGGAGCATTCGAACGCCGGCGATCTCACCGAGTGATGTGAGGAGCCCTGGCCCAACACCAGTTCACGGCCACGGCGTCGGACCAGTTGGGGATTCCGGACATAACTTTTGTTTTCACCCACGTCTTGGATTCCAGCGGTCGTCGCAGCAGCGGGGTCTCTGTGGGCGAGAACCACACTCAGTCGTCTATTAATTTGAGGAGCCCATCCGACCCTGACAATGCACCTCACCTCCAAAGTACCCAATAGGTCTTTACGGGACATACCGAACATGATCCGCCCGTGTTTAGTGTGCCGGGGTCCTTGCTAGTCCGAGGTTGTTGTGTCTACTCTGACATGAAATCGTGTGTCACCCGCCGACGAGTCACGCGGGTGACACACTCCTGCCGCGAAATAGTTGCCCACGAGGTCGGTCACGAATTGGGCAGCCATAACAGCGTGCGTGCGATGTAGACAGGACTTGTCAGCTATTGAGTAGATCGAACTGTACTTGTTCCCAGATGGGTCACACGACAAATTATTAGGGTGGCGACGTACTGATTCGCCAACAATCTAAATTGGCAAGCCATCTCGATCAAGCCCAACGATTTGGGATCCACAGAAGAAAGAGAAGACGTCATCATCACCATGTCCTCCCACGCCACTGGAACGCCAGAAACTCTGTACTGACTTGGGGCTAAGGTCCAAGATGCTAGTACCATTTATCTTTACCTCGCCAAATCGTATTGATGAACCAACGTGCATTGCGGTATCTATATCAGATCCGAAGACGTAGGCAGCTAGACCATAAGGTGAGTCGTTAGCCTCGTCAATAGCATCGTGGATCGATTGATACTCGTGCAGAGTGACAACAGGACCGAAGATTTCATCAACACAATCCTCAGTCTTTGCTCCCAAGATCACTCTGGGCAACCAAAACCACCCGTCAGGATTAGGGGCAGAACCGGCTATACGTTCACTCGCTCCCAGTTCCAGGAGACGGTCAACTTGCCCTTGTACGTGATCTCGGTGAGTCTTATGCGACAGAGGCCCAAAATCGGCGTTGGGATCGTCATGGTGACCAATACGAATTTTACCAAGTTGACTAACGAGTGCTTCACTGAGTGGCTCGATCATCGATGTGGGTGCAATTATTTTGCGTGGAGCTTCGCACCATTGACCATTGAGCTTAGTCATTCCTTGACTGATTTTCCAGCTTACGTCGGCTAAGTCTGCGTCAGGTAGGACTATGACTGGGTTGTTTCCACTTAGTTCCAGTTGTAGAGCGGTAAAGTTTTCCCCAGCGGTGCGTGCGATGTCGCGACCTGCGTTGACTGAACCCGTAAAAGCAATTGCTCGGATGCGTTCATCCGCGACTAGAGACCTGCCTACGTCAGCTCCTCCGTGGACGAGTTGAAATACTCCAGGGGGGATTCCGCCGAGATTGATTGCATCCGCGAGCATGTTGCAACCATACGGAGCCCATTCATTCGCTTTTAGAATAACGGGAGCTCCCACAGCAAG
>JBDNFH010000160.1:0-5223 GCA_041689915.1 Candidatus Nanopelagicales bacterium
TAGTGGACTCGGATCCTTTATCCGAGATCAACGTGATCAAGCTCAAATGTCACTTCGCCAGCTTGCTAAGGCTGCCGAGGTATCAAATCCGTATCTCAGCCAGGTTGAGCGTGGATTACGCAAACCGAGTGCTGAGATCCTCAATCGGATTGCTCAGGGACTCCGGATTTCCGCGGAAACCCTCTACGTGCAAGCCGGCATTCTGAGCGATCGTGCAGGTGATGAAGTTGTCACTACTGCAATCGCCTCGGATCGAACTTTGACGCAGCGCCAACGCACGACACTGCTTCAGATCTACGCGGCGTTCCAAGCGGAAAACAGCGCAAATTCTGAATCGAACGCTCAAACCAATACGCAAGAAAACGAATAAGAAAATGAAAGAGGATGAAATGTCGGAAGAAATAATCACATCAAATAAATTCAAATTCCTTGGTGTCGAATTGCCAAAAATTGATATGCCAAGGATCGAACTTCCGAAGGTTGAAATGCCTAAGGTCGATTTTCCCAAAATTGACATGTCCGTCGTGAACATGGAGCGCGTTAACACCGCAATTGATGCAGTGAAATCTGCGGCAAAAGACGGCTACGCAACAGCTACTGAAGCTGCGACCAAAGTTCGTCACAGTACAGGGCACACGGTCACGCTCGTACGCGAAGCCATTGGCATCTGAACCAGATAGTCTGATCCAAGAATTCAAACTGCTAGTACATGAATCCCGCCGGGAAACCGGCGGGATTCTGCATATTCGCAGGGCGTCAGTTAGCATCACTACATGGGCTTTGAAACACTCGTCGTTTATGCACTGTGGGCAATCCTGCTAGCGGTGAAGGTTTTCGCCTTCGTCGATGCAATCCGTAGGCCGGCCGACTACTTCCCATTTATTGGGCGTCAAACTAAATTACTGTGGGCGGTGCTCACCGGGGTTTCAGTTCTAGCCGGGCTAGCCCCTTCCCTAGCACTGTCCATTTTTGGAATTGCCGGAACTGTCATCGCCTTGATTTACCTCTTTGATATTCGACCCAAGATGATTGAAATCACCGGCCGCAAGTACTAATCCAATTGTTGCTACTTGTGTGATCGACAAAGTTATGACACTATCTCCCAGATCAAGGGGAGTATCCCTATCGCGATAGTCCGTCAATACGGTCCTCCCATGGGGCCCGGGCGTCGGGTCGGTGTTTCACCGATGGAGAGACCTTGTGGAGCGCGCTTTTTACTGCCCTGCACAAGGAGAAGATTGATGCATAGACCCCAATGGACACAGCGTTATACCGACTCGTGGGCATCAATGCCGACACCCATCAGGCGGATCCTGGTCGCTTCGGTTGGACTGGTCACGCTCTTGGTTGGGGTAGTACTTCTTGTGCTGCCCGGCCCGGGGCTGGTCGTGATGCTATTTGGCCTGGCCATCCTGGCAACCGAATTCGCTTGGGCGAAGCGAAGCCTGCACCACGTCAAGCACCGGGGAAATCGCGTCGCGCGAGGAATAAGGCGTAGAAAGAAACCAAACACTACCCAGGACGGGATTACACCCGATGAATAAAAATGGGATGAGAAGATAAAAACAAAGTTGATAAGTGCAACTGCAGGAGTCCTCGGTGCCGGATTGTTAATGACCAGATGCGGGCAAGCCCAAGATGCAATTGACCAGGCGGAGGCTCTCGTGTCGACAGCTCAAGTGCTCGTTCAGGCATGTTCGAAAGCATCGGTGGCGTGGTCACCCGATGCTTCTATCGAGTCGGCAACGTCCGGCTTGCAGGCAGCGGTGGGAAATGTAGCTGAAGCACTTGCTGCTGATCCCACATTGCTCGGAGCAGTTACTTTGCTCACTCAATTAGAGAGCGCGCTTGGTGATCTGCAAGGAGCTCAGGACTCGGCTGCTGCGGCCGCATCCACCGCGGCAATTAAGTCAGCCTGCTCGTTGATAGGCGGCTAAGAAAAGATTCCGAGACGTTACGTCTTTTTTCCTTGAGCGGCTACGGCTGCGACTGCGGCAACTGCCGCAACCGGGTCAAGGTATTCACCACCGGGAACAATTGGCTTCAAGTTTTTATCGAGTTTGTACACGAGGGGGATTCCGGTAGGGATGTTGATGGTCGCAATGTCTTCATCCGAAATTACATCGAGGTGCTTAACCAATGCGCGCAGTGAATTACCATGGGCAACAACGAGAACGGTCTCATTGCGGCGAAGGTGTTCGGCAACAATTACGTCCTCCCAAAAAGGAATGAGACGGTCGACAACGTCGGCCAGGCACTCAGTGCTTGGCACAGCTTCGGGTGGAAGCGCGGAATAACGTGGATCGGAGTTTTGAGCGAACTCACTACTGGGATCAATGGGTGGTGGCGCAGTGTCATAGGAGCGACGCCACAACATGAACTGGTCTTCACCGAACTCAGCCAGAGTTTGCGCCTTGTCTTTTCCTTGAAGTGCACCGTAGTGGCGCTCATTGAGCCGCCAGTTACGTAAGACAGGAATCCACAACCGTCCGCATGCTTCCAGGGCAATCTGCGAGGTCTTGATCGCTCGTTGGAGAAGGGAAGTAATTACCACGTCGGGGTAGAGACCTGATTCGGCGATGAGCTCGCCACCCTTTTTCGCTTCGCCACGACCTTTGTCGTTGAGGTCAACGTCAACCCAGCCGGTAAAAAGATTCTTGGCGTTCCATTCTGATTCACCGTGACGCAGCAGGATCAAGGTGTAGGCGGCTTCACTCATATGAGTATCTTGCCGGATCAAGGTTGTTGTTGAGCAAGATGGGCAAATGCTTCAAGGTTCTCGGTGGATTCCCCACGACTCACGCGCCACGCCCATTCCTTCTTAATTGCACTTGCAAATCCCAATTCGAGGATTGTGTTGAACGCCCCGTCGGAATATTCGGATACGCATCCGATCAGTCGATCAAGTTCAACTTCGTCGATCGAGTTAAGTGGAACTCGACCGGCAAGGTAAATGTCACCGAGGTTATCCACCGCAAAAGCGACCCCGTACATTTTCAAGTTTCGCTCAAGGAGCCAGCGGTAAACAGCTTCGTGGTTTTCGTCTGGTCGACGCGCAACGAATGCATTGATAGTGACTGCCGAAGTCCCAACGCTCAGTGAGCAGTTCGTGCTTAATTTACGTACACCCGGGATTGTGACGACGAAGGTGTTTTCCGTCTGAGTAAATGAAAGCTGTGAATCAGTGAGAAATCTTTCAATTTCGCCGGTTACGTTCATAGTGCGACCCGCGAGTTACTCAATGCTCGGTTGTAGGAATCCATCAATCCTGCTGTGGTGTTTTCCCAGCCAAATGCCGCCGCGTGCATTCGGGCGCCTTGGCGTAGTTCCTCGCGCGCGATCGGATTCATAAGCAATTGATTCAAAATGTGTGAATAGGCAATGGGATTGTGACCTTCAATCAGCCGACCACTGAAGTTGTCGGCAACTGCTATTTTCAAACCTCCGACAGCGGATGCAACAACGGGGGTGCCACAAGCCTGGGACTCTATTGCAACTAGACCAAATGACTCCGAATAGGAAGGAACAACGGTGAGGTCGGCCGCGCGGTACCATGAAACAAGTTTCTCTCGGCTCGTTGGTGGTTCAAAGCGAATCAGGTCAAGGATCCCCAATGCACTCGCAAGATCGCGTAGTGCTTCTGGGTGATCAATTCCAGAGCCGGACATGCCACCGCAAATCACAACCAAGAGCGAACTGCGTAACTCGGGGCGCATTGCAATGAGTTCAGCGGCAGCGCGAATCAAGATGTCCGGTGCTTTAAGAGGTTGAATGCGGCCAACAAAAAGCAACATGCTGGCATCTAATGGGATCCCTAGTTCCTTGCGGGCTCGGGTTTGTGACCCGGGTGAAAAGAGTTCAAGGTCAACGCCAGGATTCACAACATCAACTTTTGTCGGATCGGCTCCATAAAGCTCAGTGAGTTCAGCTGCTTCAAGTGGGGTGTTTGCGACCAAGCGTTGAGCTACGTCAACGACTTGCTGTTCACCAATGAGCCGCATGTCTGGTTCAGCTTTGTCGCCGGCTGCAATTTCAAGGTTCTTTACCCGGCCCATGGTGTGCATTGAGTGAACCAATGGCACGCGCCAACGTTCGGACGCGAGCCAACCCACTTGGCCGGATAGCCAATAGTGCGAGTGGATGAGGTCGTAGTAGCCCTCTGGTTTGGCGGCTTCAGTTCGAAGTACGCCAGCAGTCACGGCGCAAAGTTGACCCGGGAGATCATTTTTGAGTAATCCTTCAAAAGGACCAGCAGTTATGTGAATGACTTTGACGCCGGGTGCTAGTTCAACGGTTGGAACCAGGCGAGAGGCAGTTGCTCGCGTAAAAATGTCTATTTCAATCCCGCTCTGTGCCAAACGCTTTGCGGTTTCCACAATGTAGACATTCATGCCACCGGCGTCGCCAGTACCCGGTTGGTCAAGTGGTGACGTGTGAATTGAGAGCAGTGCAACGCGCATTGGGAAAACCTAGTTGGTGAGTGAGACGGCGACGTAGGGTTCACCGGTAACAATGGTGACCACGCGTTTTGCCACGGATACTGCGTGATCGGCGTAACGTTCGTAGAAGCGGGAGAGCAGGGTTACGTCAATCGCTTCTTCAACGCCGTACTTCCAGGTGGAGGAGAGCACAATGGTGAAAAGTTCACGGTGCAGACGATCCATTTCGTCGTCGTGGCGAGCAATATCAGCGCAAAGGCTGACGTCTTTGGTCGCAATTACCGATCCGGTCTTGGAAACAATAGCTTCGGCTAAACCACCCATTTCGGCAAATGTCGCACGAACGGCTTGGGGGACGGCAACCTTTGGGTGACGCATGCGAGCCTGCTTGGCAACGTGTTCGGCGAGATCACCCATGCGCTCAAGGGAACTTGAGATCCGCATTGCACCAAGAATGACCCGAAGATCAGTGGCGACGGGAGCTTGCAGGGCAATGAGTTCAAAGCAGCGTTCGTCGATGCTGGCGGTCAAAATGTCGACTTTGGCATCAAAATCAATGACGGCCTCGGCTAATTGCAGATCGGCATCAAGCAGCGATTGGGTTGCCCGGTTCATTGCTGAACCAACAAGTCGAGTTACTTCAACTAGATCGGCATTGATATTTTCAACCTGCTCGTAATACGCCTCACGCACGTTGGCCTCATTTCTTTTAAGTGGGTTAAGCCTACGCCCATAATTTCGATGTGCGAACGTGGTAAGTGAACGGCAAGCAAATGCAGGGTAA
>JBDNFH010000161.1:0-1671 GCA_041689915.1 Candidatus Nanopelagicales bacterium
CCCTCTGTCTTCAATCGTTGAATTCCTTCGAGGGGCTCCCGGGCGTCGGTCCCCTCAGCACAAAAATAGGCGCGAGCATCAGGGTTGGAGGTTGCAATGGCGTCGTGGAAATGTCCAGTGCAGGACCGTCACTTTATCCTAACATCCGCACCCCTGCGTTCATCAGAGGGAGGGTTCATGGCCAAGCTAATGTTAAGTAGTGGCTGGTTTCACTTCGCCATTCTGGATAATCTGGGACGCGTGACCACCCACCCGTGCCCATTCTGCCAACTCCCGAAGGAACGCGTCATTTTTGAATCGGAGGTCACACTGGCATTTCTGGACGCATATCCGGTCACCGAGGGCCACGGGCTTGTGATCCCGAAACGACACGTCGTCTCAATCTTCGACCTGTCCCTGGATGAACTCGCCGTGCTCTGGTCAGATGTTGCCGCTGTTCGCCGGTTGCTGACTGAACAATACCATCCTGATGCCTTCAATATTGGCGTGAATGACGGCCAGCCAGCCGGTCAGACTGTCCCCCACGCCCACGTCCACGTAATTCCCCGCCGGAAGGGCGACGTCGCCGATCCGCGCGGCGGCATCCGCTGGATTATCCCCGAAAAGGCAAGTTACTGGTAAGCCAGACTATGGCCACGGCAGAGCGACAGATTGAGTTCCTCGGCAACATTCAACGGCTATTGGCCGAAGGGTCCTTTGTCTCCACGTACAAATACGCGCTCCTGCTGTCGTTGGCCGATCTGTGTGTGGAACTGGGAGCCGATGATGACTCTCCACTGGAAATCCCGACACGGCGCATCGGTGAGAAGTTCGCTGAATACTACTGGAGGCAGTGCGCGCCCTACCTCCCGTCAGGCGATGACGATTCTGGCGTGCTCAAACAAAACACCGGGGAGACCCCAAAGATTATCAGCCTCCTTCAGGAAGTGCGCGGAGCCTATTCCATGTCACTAGTGGACCTGCGCAACGACGAACGGACCTGGTATCGGACTGTGACACAGATTGCAGCCCAAGTCCGCAAAATGCCCCTCTGGAAATTGCAAACGGTCGGCACCCAGAAGCTCAACTTTCTCTATGACAATAACGGCAAGGGCACGAGCGTCACGCTCAAGTCAGGGGTGGGTTTCTGTTTCCGCAAACACTACCCGCTCGTGGTTGACCTGATCAAGGGGGCGTGGGCTCAGTACGTCCGGCGCTACAATGCCAATCGCCTAGCCGAAAAGACCGATCTCCATGAATTCCTGTTCGGCAGTGAACGCGCCAACCTGGATGCGGTCCGCCCGATTGTCCGGGAGTTCCAGTCGGGTGACTGTTTTTACTGTCGCAAGCCCGTCAACAAGGAGATTGGGCATGTGGACCATTTTATCCCGTGGTCCCGCTACCCGGTTGACCTCGGCCACAATTTCGTGTTGGCCCACGCCCGGTGCAATGCAAGGAAATCCGATCACCTGCCCGCTGCGCAGCATCTGAACTCCTGGGTGGAGCACAACGTTCGTGTTGGCCGCGAGAAGAATCGCGAGTTTGAGCGTCAGGCGTGTTGCCTCATTGAAGAGGACACCGAAGCGGGATCTCGGGAAAGAGCGGATGGGTTCCATTGCCTCATAATAGCGGACACCGTGGCGAATGCCCGCCACGATGAGCAAAGAAACCCTGGACGAATACATCCCGAGA
>JBDNFH010000162.1:0-2076 GCA_041689915.1 Candidatus Nanopelagicales bacterium
ACCATCGTGGCTTACCGGCAAAACAAATGAACTTGACATCACTAAACAATCCGAATCTCGCCCTGCAAACGGCGGAAGACTTGCTAAGAACCTTTGGTCTCAACTCACCCTGACACGCAGGGCAGTCACTCCTGCAAACACTCGTGCTGTACGTTTCCAAGTTGTTATTGGAAGTTGAGTTCTGCAAGGCAAGGGTGTCTGACATGTTGGCCATTAAAAGAGTCGATGACATTAGTAATTAACTGCCGCATTGAAATGGTTCAAGCCGCGACGAAGTGCCAGACAATTGCCAGCGAAGTCCCGCCTGAACGGGCGAGTTCTTTCCTGAAACGTGCTTTTCGTTCATCTAGGAATCTAATGAGGAGCCGAGGTATCGCTTCAAAGCTGTATCGATCTCTCTTGTTGCAGCGGAGTGACAGAAAAAGTCGATTGAGTGCTGATACTTCGCGCGAAAAGATGTGTCTGTCATTTCAATAAAGTTATCTAACTTTAAAAAGAATTCTTCTCGGTCCAAGGTAGCAAGGATGAAAGTAGCTGATACTGGAAGTGGGCCGGGGAGACCTCCTGGCTCATGAAGAGGATGACATATGAAAGATCTATTCCCCCGCCCCAAACTTTCGATGGATACGGATGAACCACATGAGATCGTGACCTGAGAACTGTCCATGGTTCTGTAAGTAGAATCAGGTGACAATCGAGGACTCAGAGTGATGAGATCGCCAAACAACTCTTTATACAATGATGTTTCGTATTCGTGGGCGGATTGATCCTGTGGTCCGGTACGCATGGCCACGACAGAAACAAGATATGGCTTAGCACGCAAGTACTCCCTCAACCACTCCGCTAGAAGTTTGTTTTCTTGAAACCATATTCTTTCGTCGACGATGAAAGATGTGGACACGAAACAGATATCAAAGCTAACCTGATCCTTGCTCACTTCGTATTCCTGTGCCGACCAACTAAGTGAACTTCTGAGTGAGCCGCATGCGTTGGTTTCACGAAAGTTTGTGTTTTGAAATTGGTAGCTCTCAATTTCGTATTCACCAAAGGTCAATAAAGTGCTTTCGTAATGGCGGTTGGCAGGAAGACAGTTACCTCCAAGTAGGTCTGGAAATCGATTCCCGTTTTGTGCTGCTACGAAATGAACGGAAGGGAACATGGCTGCCAATTCGTGAAAATACTGAGCATTGTCAATAAAAGTCACAGCGACTCTAGGATTTACTTGACGAACGGAAGCGCTCACGTAAGCGAGCCAGGGAGAACGCCCTTTGAGAACGTATATGAGGGTAAATGCAACCGTCTTTAAATTTAGGTGAAGCACTTCATTTCGAGCATAAAAGATCGCGTATTCGACAGACGGCGGTATCAGTTCAATAATGTCGCTAGCACCCTCAACATCAATAACAAGCACATCGGCTTTCCCAAGTCGGGAGAAAGACTTGCGAGGTCGAGCCACTCGCTGCCAGACTCTCTTCAGAAACTTTACATTTGGGCGCACAGTCTTACTTTAGTCAGATTGGATGGTTCTTTCATTTCTTCAGGTCACGGCAGTTGCCTCATTCCAAACGCCGTCCATGAAGATGCACCGTTGCCTTATTAAATCAAGCCGCTTGCTATAAGATAATGTTTGGAACTTTGACTCTGTACGCATCCGTTATGCCTTTTATCTTCGGGAGGGCAATGCCAAAACAGCCAATCCCACCGAGTACATCTGTGGGTTTAGTTGGCCGGCGACTCGACATACAAGGACTACGTGCAATCGCAGTCCTTATTGTTGTGGCCTTCCATGCGGGGCTTCCGGTCCCGGGGGGTTTCGTTGGAGTTGACGTGTTTTTTGTAATCTCTGGATTCGTCATTACAGGCATGTTGCAGCGTGAATGGGCGAAGTTCGGGCGCATCCGGTTCGGTCAGTTCTACGCCCGTCGATTCAAGCGGCTTACACCAGCGCTTGCACTCATGGTTGCCGTCACAATGTTGGTTTCAATCCTTGTGCTTTCACCTTTTGGCCCCCAACAGGTTGCGGGCCAGACTGCGATTGGAGCGATGCTCCAAGTGGCTAACGTTGTTGTCGATCGC
>JBDNFH010000163.1:0-22175 GCA_041689915.1 Candidatus Nanopelagicales bacterium
AGCCGCGAACCCGTCCCCGACGTAATCATCACCCAAGAGGCGCTGGTCGCGTACGCGCAGAAGTTGGCCCAAGGCTCTGGCCCTTTGGCACTGGATGCTGAACGAGCATCAGGTTACACCTACTCCCAAAGAGCATATTTAATTCAAATGCGACGTGCGGGTGCTGGAACCGCGCTTATCGACCCAATTGCTTGTCCTGATTTGAGTCCAATCGCACAAGCAACAGTTGGAGTTGAGTGGATTTTGCACGCAGCAACCCAAGACCTTGAATGTCTGCGCGAAGTTGGGCTCAGTCCTTCAACACTCTTTGATACCGAATTGGCCGGTCGAATACTTGGATGCGAACGGGTGGGGCTTGGTCCACTCGTTGAAAGCGAGCTCGGCCAGTATTTGGAGAAGGGTCACGGCGCCGCCGACTGGTCAGTGCGACCATTGACATCGGCGATGCTGCGCTACGCAGCCCTTGACGTTGAGTTACTCGTTGAACTGCGCGACTCACTAGCTGCGAGCTTGCAGGAATGCAATAAGTACGAATACGCCCAGCAGGAATTTGATGCTCTGCTCACTTGGCAACCACGCGAACACACAGGTGAAGCCTGGCGTCGCACCTCTGGCGTACACGGGGTAAGGAATCCGAGATCGCGCGCGATTGTTCGTGAACTCTGGATTACCCGCGACGATATTGCCAGGCGTCGCGATGTGGCACCGGGTCGGTTGATCCCGGACCGCGCAATCATCGCCGCGGCCAATTCCAAATCGACTGATCAATTACTTAAAGTCAAGGATTTCAATGGTCGCGGTGCCGCTCGATATGAACGCCAATGGAATTCAGCAATTGGACGAGCCCGACTGCTCCCTGAGTCCGAATTACCGGGCCCACCCCCCAAAAGTGATTCTCTGCCACCACCCAAGAGTTGGGCTGACAAAAATCCGGAGGCATTTGCTCGTTTGGAATATGCCCGTGAAGCGCTTGCTGAAGTTTCCGAATTGCTCACAATTCCGGTGGAAAACCTGATGACACCTGACTTGGTGCGAAGGGCGTGTTGGTCGCAGCCACTTGATTCGTCAGCGGCCTACAGCGAATTGCTTCGCGCCGGTGGCGCGCGAGATTGGCAAAGCGATCTGGTACTACCCATTTTGCTGTCGGCACGCGAGGTGAAACCCCAACCTGCGCAAGATCAACAGACCCGCGCGCAATAAGTTACTTGCGGGTAATATAGGCCTTCCACAAGGAGGAACAATGGCTGAACGCGCTAATGTCGTATTTGTTGACGGGGCTCGCACCCCTTTTGCTCGAGCCGGGAGTCTGTACTCGCAGACCCGCGCGGACGACCTCATTGTCAAGGTGATGCGGGAGCTCTTACGGCGTAACCCCAACCTTGCACCCGAGAAAATCGACGACGTTGCAATTGCGGCCGCCACCCAAACCGGTGACCAAGGCATGAATATTGGCCGCTCCGCGTCACTACTTGCCGGTCTCCCCAACACCGTTCCGGGTTACTCCGTTGACCGTTGGTGCGCTGGCGCCATGACCGCGGTTACAACCCTTTCCAGCGCGATTATGGCTGGTGCTTACGACCTCGCCCTCGCAGGTGGCGTAGAGCACATGACCCACCACCCCTTGGGCGAAGGATTGGACCCAAACCCTCGCTACCTGTCTGAACGAATCGTTGACCCAGAAGCAATGCTGATGGGTAAGACAGCTGAGAATCTGCATGACCGGTTCCCGCACCTGACCAAAGAGCGAGCCGATGCCTTCGCCCTGGGTTCACAGGAGAAGACAGCCAAGGCCTACGCCAACGGCTTGATCCAGCCTGACCTGGTCCCCGTTGCCGCACTCAGCGCAGAACTGGGCAGCATCTTGGTCAGTGCCGATGAAGCACCGCGACCCGGAACAACACTTGAGGGCTTGGCGAGTTTGAAAACGCCGTTTAGGCCACATGGTCGCGTGAGCGCCGGCAACGCATCCGGGCTCTCCGACGGGGCAACGGCTGCACTATTGGCCAATGAAGGGGTCGCCGACCAATTGGGACTTTCCAAGAAAATGCGCATGGTCGGTTTTGCTTTTGCCGGAGTTGAACCGGAAGTCATGGGGATTGGCCCAGTACCCAGCACCGAAAAAGCACTTGCTCGAACTGGCCTCTCCATTAACGACATTGACCTTTTTGAAGTCAATGAAGCGTTCGCGATTCAGGTTTTGGCATTCCTTGACCATTTCGGCATAGCTGATGACGACCCCCGGGTTAACCCGATGGGCGGGGCGATCGCTGTTGGACATCCATTGGCATCAAGTGGAATTCGATTAATGACCAACCTTGCAAAGAGTTTCACCATGAATCCACGTGCAAAATACGGAATCACCACCATGTGCATTGGTTTCGGCATGGGTGGAACAGTTATCTGGGAAAATATTTCAGGGATAAACGCATGAGCGAATCGCCAAGGGCCGTAGCAGTAGCCAATCCACACGAGGTCGTCACGGAAGCTCGAGTTCGATATTTCGACATGCCCCTTGGTGCTGGCACCATGGCGCTCATCACTTTGGACAACGGCAAAGACCACACCCGTCCGTCTACTTTCGGACCAGGTGGACTCACGTCATTGAACAATGCACTTGATGAAATCGTGGCCCGCACTGATGTCGCAGCCGTCGGCATCACCGGCAAACCATTCGTTTTCGCCGTAGGCGCAGACCTTTCCGCCATGAGCTTGGTTAACGATCCAAAAATTATCGCTGCCTTCGGCAAATTCGGGCATGACGTAATGCGACGTTTCGGTGAATTCCCTGTCCCCACTTTTGCATTTGTTAACGGTGCCGCCATGGGAGGTGGCCTGGAACTTGCATTGCATTGCAATTACCGAACCGTTTCAGCGGATGCCGCAGCCTTGTCACTGCCCGAAGTTTTCCTAGGTCTTATTCCTGGCTGGGGTGGCGCTTGGTTGCTTCCAAATTTGGTTGGACCAAAAAACGCCCTCGAAGTAATCATTAACAACTCAATGAGTCAAAACAAGCAGCTGAAACCTCAGCAAGCCGTAGAACTCGGTGTCATGGACGTCATGTTCGCCCCCGCTGATTTCCTGGAGCAATCCGTTCTCTGGGCGGCCAAGGTCCTTACCGACCTGATCCGTGTGGATCGCGCGCAGATCGATCGAGATGGTTGGGATGCAGTAGTTGATGCTGCTCGTGCTTCGGTTGACACGCGAGTTCATGGCGCCACCCGCGCGCCCTACATCGCGCTTGACCTTGTTGCGGCCGCCAAGAGCGCTACCCGCAGCGAAGGTTTTAACGCTGAGGACCAAGCACTGACCGACCTGGTCATGTCTGACCCACTTCGAGCCTCACTCTATTCATTTGACCTGGTTCAAAAGCGCGCCAAGCGTCCAGTTGGAGTGCCTGATGCATCCCTGGCCCGTCCGGTCAACAAGGTCGGAATTGTTGGCGCGGGGCTCATGGCAAGCCAACTTGCCCTACTTTTTGCCCGTCAACTCATGGTCCCGGTTGTCATGACCGACCTTGACCAAGAGCGAGTGGACAAAGGTGTCGCCTACGCCCACGCGGAACTGGACAAGCTACTTGGCAAGGGACGCCTATCCCCCGACAAATGCAACCGGCTGAAGGCCCTAATTTATGGCACGACCGAAAGGTGCGAATTCGCTGATGCTGACTTTGTGATCGAAGCTGTCTTTGAAGAGCTTGTGGTCAAGAAGACCGTATTTGCCCAACTTGAAGAGGTCGTGCGCCCAGATTGCATCTTGGCAACTAACACCTCCTCGCTCTCGGTCACCGAGATGGCCGCTGACCTTAAGCATCCGGAACGTGTCGTTGGGTTCCACTTCTTCAACCCGGTTGCACTCATGCCGCTACTGGAGATTGCCCGGGCACAGAAAACAGATGATGCCGTCCTGGCAACCGCTTTTTCCGTTGGCAAGGGACTCAAAAAATCATGTGTGCTGGTTGCTGATCGACCAGCATTCGTGGTCAACCGACTGCTCAACCGTTTCCTTGGGGAAATCATTGCCTGCGTCGATGAAGGGGCAAGTTTTGCCGATGCGGATGCAGCAGTACATGATATGGGATTACCCATGGAACCCTTTATTCTCGTCCAAATGGTGGGGCCGGCTGTCGCCCAACATGTCGCCCAGACCCTCAATGGACATTTCCCGGATCGATTCCACGCCTCAGAGAAAATGGGCAAGCTCGTTGCAGCCGGGCTCCCCGGTGTGTGGTTGTGGGATGAAGCAGGCAATAAGACCGTCGATCCACGGGTTCTGGAAATCTTTGGAGACGCACCCAGCACCATGACGCCAGATCAGATCAAGGATCGAGCACTTATTGCCCTAGCCCAGGAGGCCCGCATCATGTTGGATGAAGGAGTCGTCGCCGAAGCGCAAGATCTCGATTTATGCATGATTCTGGGTGCCGGCTGGCCATTCTGGTTGGGCGGGATCACGCCTTATCTGGATCGCGAGGGTTACAGCGACCCCCGATTCTTGCCACAAGGAATTGCTAGCGTTCCTGCCTAATCGAGTCTGGCAGCTCACTTTGTTGATTATTTGCGATCCACTCGGTAATTGATCGGGTAATTGCTTGTCCGGTCAGTCCAAGCCCCGCGAGAATCGAAGTCCGCTTAGCATGATTGAGGAACTCGAGTGGTGTGCCGAAGTTGCGAAGAGGCACGTCAACATTGTGATCGCGCAGTGCTTGGCTTAAGGCTGCACCCACTCCACCCGCTCGAATACCATCTTCGATTACTACGATCAACTTAGCCTTTGCAGCCTGATCAATCACATATTGCGGCATTGGCTTAACCCAGCGCGGGTCAAGTACCTGTGAACCAATGCCCTGGGCTTTGAGCCCTTCTGCTACCTCAAGCCCCAGTTGTGCAAAGGAGCCGACAGCAACAATGCACACTTGCGCATCTCCGTGACGATTAAGTACGTCAACACAACCCTCGCGAGAAAGCGCAGGAATGTCTTGTGGGATTGGGCCCTTTGGAAAACGAACCACCGAAGGTGCGTCGCTAATATCAACCGCTTCACGCAGAGCTTGCTTTAGCGTTGACTCATCACGGGGTGCGGCAATCTGCAAACCAGGAACGATCTGCAACATCGACATGTCCCAGACACCGTTGTGACTCGCTCCGTCATCACCGGTAACACCAGCCCGGTCCAGAACAAATGTCACGCCAGCTTTGTGAAGTGCGCAATCCATGACAACTTGATCAAATGCCCGATTCAAAAATGTTGCATACAGCGCAACGACCGGATGCATACCGCCATAAGCCATACCTGCGGCACTTGTTGCCGCGTGCTGTTCCGCAATACCAACGTCATAGGTGCGATCAGGGAAATCTTGGGCGAACTGGACAAGCCCGGTGGGGCCCAACATCGCGGCGGTAATAGCAACGACATCTGGTCGCACGCGACCGATAGCCACAAGTTCATCAGAGAAAGCCTTTGTCCAGGTCCGAGCCGACGCAGCGACCGGCAATCCAGTCTCGGGATCAATGACGCCAACACCGTGGAAGTGATCGGCTTCGTCGGCTTCGGCTGGTGCATATCCACGACCCTTATGCGTAATTACATGAACAATCACGGGTGCCTCAAAATCCCGAGCACGACTAAGGGCAAATTCCAATTCAGCTTCATCATGTCCATCAACAGGACCTACATACTTCAGACCCAGATCCTCAAACATTCCTTGTGGCGCCACTACATCTTTGACACCCTTTTTCATGCCGTGAAGTGCGTCAAAAATGGGAGGTCCAACGACGGGTGTGCGCAGCAGAACCCGTTTACCCCAACCCATCACTTTCTCGTAGTTTCGTGCGGTGCGCAAAGTGTGCAAATGATGGGCAAGTCCACCGATTGTTGGTGAATAGGATCTGCCATTGTCATTGACGACTATAACAATTGGTCGTTCCCCAGTTGCAATATTGTTCAGGGCTTCCCACGCCATGCCACCGGTCAATGCACCGTCACCAATAACGGCAACAACATGTTGCTCACCCAGGAGGCCACGTTGTTGCCAGGCTTTTGCCAGTCCGTCTGCATAGGAAAGCGCGGTGCAAGCATGCGAGTTTTCCACAATGTCGTGGGGGCTTTCGCTACGGCTGGGGTATCCACTCATGCCATTTTCTTGGCGGAGTGAGTCAAAATCTGCCGCTCGGCCCGTTAGAACTTTATGAACATAAGCTTGATGGCCGATATCCCAAATAATGGCATCTTCGGGTGAACGGAAAACCCGATGTAGAGCAATGCTCAGTTCGACTACACCCAGATTTGGGCCGAGGTGGCCACCTGTGGCGGATACTTTTTCTACCAGAAATGCCCGGATCTCCCGGGCTAGTTCGGGGAGTTTGTCTCCTGGCAGCGCCCGAACGTCACGGGGATCACGGATTTTCTCCAAATAACGCACGACCCTAGTCTAGGTCAAAAGTGTTGAACCTGCCGTGATCTATTGCGGCGAGGGCTGTGACAACAGAATCAACCTCGCGGGCGGTGCGGAGTAGTTGTGCGCCCACTCGGCTAAGCGACTCGAGCAGGAGCGCCGGTGACGTGGAACCCGAACGTGTGCGGGCTGTGGCATACAACCGTCGCATCAACTCGATATCGCTTCGCACCCGCTCCTGGAGCACCCAAGCGAGAGCCACCGGATCATTCCGGGTTGTCGTGTCGCGAAACTCACCCGGCAGGCGTTCCAGCAGCCAGCGCGAAACTTGTCCCAGAAACTCTGGGTCGTGAGCAGACACGAGATCAGCGGGCCACCCTGCCGGCAGACTGGTCACAGAAGTGAGCGCAAAACGTACTGTAAAATGCCACCGTTTCGGTAATAGTCCGCCTCACCAGGGGTATCAATTCGCAGAACTGCGCCGAACTCGATGACGGTTCCGCGTGGTGAGGTTGCCCTCACCATCACCGCTTTGGGTGTGACGCCAGCGTTGAGTTCGGTGACACCGTCAATGGCGAATACTTCATTGCCCGCAAGCCCGAGCGACTCAGCGCTTTCACCCGCTGCGAATTGAAGTGGAAGTACACCCATCCCAATCAAATTAGATCGGTGAATTCGTTCATAGGACTCCGCGATTACCGCTCGCACTCCTAAAAGTGCGGTGCCTTTTGCCGCCCAGTCGCGACTTGACCCTGAGCCATACTCTTTTCCGGCCAAAATAACCAAAGGTATATTTTCGCCCTGGTACTTCATGGCTGCGTCGTAGATTGTGGTCTCGGGCTTGCTGGGATCGGTAAAGTCCACGGTCACCCCACCTTCGGTTCCAGGGACGAGCAGGTTCTTTAACCGAATATTGGCAAATGTTCCACGGATCATAACTTCATGGTTACCACGGCGCGAGCCATATGAATTAAAATCCTTGGGCTCAATTCCATGATCGCCCAAATAAATTCCGGCGGGTGAGTCTGCCTGAATGGAGCCTGCTGGTGAAATGTGGTCGGTTGTGACCGAATCCCCCACCCAGACAAGTACACGTGCACCACTTATGTCGGTAACAGGCGAAGGCTCGCGTTCCATCCCTTCAAAGTATGGCGGACGACGAACGTAGGTGCTCTGCGGATCCCACTGAAAAATACTGCCGGTTGGTGTTGGCAGTGAGCGCCATGCTTCATCGCCGACAAAAACATCACGGTAGCGATCAACGTACATTTGCGAGTCAATTGAGTCAGAGATTACTTGCTCGATTTGCGTTGACGATGGCCAGATATCCGCGAGGAAGACCGGCTTATCTTCTTGGTCAAAACCAAGTGGGTCGTTGACCAGATCAGTATCCATGGTTCCGGCAATCGCATACGCTACAACGAGTGGTGGTGAGGCTAAGTAGTTCATCTTGACTTCTGAGTTTATGCGTCCTTCAAAGTTGCGGTTCCCGCTCAACACCGAACTCACAACCAGGTCATACGCATTAATCGCAGCTGATACTTCAGGGATCAAAGGACCGGAGTTTCCAATACAGGTTGTGCATCCGTAACCGACCACATTGAAGCCCAATTTTTCCAGATAAGGAAGCAGCCCAGACCTTTCGTAGTAGTCCGTAACGACCTTTGATCCTGGTGCCAACGTTGTTTTGACCCACGGCTTACGGGTAAGTCCACGCTCGACGGCATTTTTTGCCAATAGTCCAGCACCGATCATGACTGACGGGTTTGACGTATTCGTGCATGAGGTGATGGCGGCAACGCTCACTACGCCGTGGCCTATCTCCACCGATTCACCTGAAATATTGATCCGTGCCCGCTGCCCCGGAGTATCGGTGAAACTCACAAGCGCCTGTTTGAACATGGGTTGCGACTGCGCCAAAATTACCCGGTCTTGCGGACGCTTTGGTCCGGCGATACTTGGCACGACAGTACTCATGTCCAGTTCAATGAAATCAGAATAATTTGCTTCATGTTTGGGGTTATGCCACAGGCCCTGTCGCTGTGCATAAGCCCGAACCAGCTCGATCGACTCTTGGGTTCGACCAGTTAACGCAAGATAATCCAAAGTGACCTGATCAATTGGGAAAATGGCCACTGTGCTGCCGTATTCAGGACTCATGTTTCCAATCGTCGCCCGGTTGGCCAGCGGTACAGACGCCAAGCCATTGCCATAGAACTCGACGAACTTGCCAACCACACCTCGTTCACGCAGCATTTCAGTGATTGTGAGTACCAAGTCTGTTGCGGTTGCACCTGGTGACAGTTCACCTGTGAGTTTGAAACCAAGGACGCGCGGTATCAACATAGAGACCGACTGGCCAAGCATTGCCGCCTCTGCTTCAATCCCACCAACACCCCAACCAAGGACGCCAAGGCCATTCACCATGGTGGTGTGCGAGTCGGTGCCTACGACCGTGTCGGGGTAGGCCTGACCTCCCCGAGCCATGATCACGTGTGCCAGATTTTCAATATTTACTTGGTGCACGATCCCAGTGCCGGGGGGAACAACTTTTAATTCCTCAAATGCACTCTGTCCCCAGCGCAAGAACTGATAACGCTCTTTATTGCGCCCGTATTCAAGGGCAACATTTCGCTCCGCGGCGTCGGGGACACCAAAATAATCTGCGATTACCGAGTGGTCAATGACGAGTTCAACGGGATTAAGTGGCTCTATTTTGTCGGGGTCGCCGCCAAGAACAATCACTGCTTCACGCATTGTGGCCAGGTCGACGACAACCGGTACACCGGTGAAGTCCTGTAAGACCACGCGTGAGGGAGTAAATTGAATTTCCTGCGCGGGTTCGGCCTTAGCGTTCCAGCCGCCTAGTGCTCGAATCGTGCCCGCAGTGACATTCACTCCGTCTTCGTTGCGCAGCAAATTTTCGAGCAAGATTTTGTGGGTGAAGGGTAGTTTCTCGCTACCTGGCACAGCGTCGATTGCGAAGATCTCCAATTCTTCACGACCGACCTTGAGGGTTTCCTTTGCAGAGAACGAATTCACACTAGTCACAAGACCTCCCGGTTTAATTATCTTGATTCCAAGATATCACAAGTATCTTGACGTCAAGATACTTTGGTGTTCTTAAAAACAGCCATTGACTCAAAGTGATGGGTCATGGGGAATGCATCCCACGCGGTAACACTGCACAATTCATATATTCCGCCGTTGCACAACGCGCGGGTATCCCTTGCTAGCGCGACCGGATCACAGGCAAGGTAGAGAATCCAACCCGGCGTGATCTCAAGGAGCACCTCACACACGGAAATCCCCGCCCCCGAGCGTGGTGGATCAAGGAAAACTCCATCAGGTGCGGCGCCCACTTCACGCATCTGGCTGACGAAGGATTCGACACTGCTATTCACTACCCGAACATTGGCCCCGTGGGAACCCGTCAACCCAGCGAATCGATCACGGGCGAGCTGAGATGCTGTACGGTTTCCTTCCACGCTGGTGACCGAACCTGTACTTCCCACTCCCTGGGAGAGGACGTGCGAAAAGACACCGGCACCGGCGTACAAATCCCACCAAGTGTCACCCGCTTGCAGCGCACCAGAATTTTTGATGCTTAGATGCACTTCGGGCAAAAGCGCCGCATTAGATTGCCAGAAATCCTGTGGACGTGTCTCCCAATCAATTCCGGCAAAGTTCCTGCTCACCAAATGCGGCCCGGCAATATGCCCCGTCGGTCCAAGAACGCTCACGCCCTCCACGCCTTGAGCAAATGTGTACTCACCGGGGGTCAGTCCCCCAACGCGCTCCAGCCGTACGAGTTCCTGACTTATTTCGTGGGTAACCGTTGTGCAGTGAGGCGTGCTAACCATGCTGTCGCTGCGATACTGGTGCATTTGCCATGCACCATTCCATTCAAAGCGTGCACGACCACGCCAACCCAAGCCGGTTGAATTGCCTAACGCAAGCACCCCGGAACCAACGATTTGTTCAACCTGATGTGAATCAAGCTGACCAAAGCGTTGTAATGAATCCTTGAGTACCGAGGTTTTGAGAACACGTTGATGTGGGGATTCAATAAATTGAAAATCACATCCACCGCATAATTTGCTGGCTTCACAACTGGGGGACACTCGAAACTCGGATGCGACAAAAATTTCCTGTGCAACGCCGAAATAGACTTTTTGCCTCTTATGAGTGACTAAAATATTTGCCAGCTCACCGGTCAATGCGCCCCGAACAAAGACAACGCAGCCTTCAACATGTGTCACAAAATGGCCACCGTGCGCAATATTGCCGATCTCGGCTACATACTGTTTACCAATTTCCAGTATCGGCTTAGAACTCATTTTCGAAACTATGTTCACTTGATTCCAGTTGCCAGGGAACACTAATCACCATGACCGAGTTGGAGAACAGTAAACGGCTCTTAAGCCGCAGCGCAGATTGGTTGTGCAATACCTGTTCCCACCAGTGTCCAACAACGTATTCGGGAATAAATACTGCGATCAAATCATTGGGGGATTCAGTTCGAATCTCTTTTACGTAGTCAATGATCGGACTTGTTATCTCTCGATAAGGCGAATCAAGGATTCTTAACGTCACAGGGATGTCGCGGCGCACCCAGTCCTGCTGCAAACGCTTCGTCTCGGAATCATCCACGTTCGCAGTCACGGCCTCGATTACCGTGGGTCGACTAGCTCGCGCGTATGCGATCGCACGCAAGGTGGGCTTGTCAATTTTCGAAACCAAGACAAGTGCGTGTACGCGTGAGGGCAACATGACATGATCGGTTTCAAGCGTGGCAAGTTCCCTGCGCACTTTGTCGTAATGCCTGTTTATTCGCAACATTAAATAGAAAATTATTGGAAGTGCAACGATAACAATCCAAGCACCATTTGTGAACTTAGTTAACACAACTATTACCAATACCGAGCCGGTCAGGGCAAACCCAATTGCATTCACTATTCGTGAGCGCATACAACGTTGCCGTTCCCTGTGGTCGGTTTCCGACTTAAGTACTTTGCCCCAGTGTCGAATCATTCCGAACTGGCTCAAGGTGAATGCGATGAAAACCCCGACAATGTACAACTGGATGAGTTTCGTAACGTCTGCCTGAAAGGCAATCATGAGAAGCGCTGCCAGCCCAGCGAGAACGAAGATCCCGTTACTAAATGCAAGTCGGTCACCACGTGTATGTAACTGGCGAGGGAGGTAACCGTCACGGGCCAGAATCGAACCTAAAACTGGAAAACCGTTAAAGGCCGTATTGGCAGCCAAAACTAAAATGAGGGCTGTAGCCAATGAAATGAACAAGACAATCCAGCCGACGTTGTTAAATACGGCGGCAGCCACTTGAACAATCACGGTCTTTTGGGTCTCGCCGCTTGCAAGTCCGATCAGATCGCTATCCATCTCGGTAACTTTGACCCCAGTTTTAATTGCTAGCCAAGTAATGCCACTAAACATGAACATGCTGATCAGTGCCAACATGAGAAGCGTTGTCGCAGCGTTCTTTGATTTCGGTTCTTTGAATGCAGGAACTCCATTCGCTACCGCTTCAATCCCCGTAAGTGCCGTCGTGCCCGAGGTAAATGAACGAGCTAGAAGAAAAATGAGTGCAAAGCCCGTTAACGTTGCCTCATGTGAAACCTCCCAATTGGCGCTCTCGGCCAACATGGGTTCTCCAGTAATCGTCTTGAAAATTGCAACACCGATCATAATAAAAATTGATCCAATAAAAATATACGTTGGAATGGCAAACATGCCACCTGACTCTTTAACACCGCGCAAGTTCAGCAGCGTAATAATCACGACGAATCCAACAGCGAACCACACATTATGTGTTTCCACGAAACTGATTGTTGAGCCAAGGTTTGCAACCGCTGCTGAAATTGACACTGCAACCGTGAGCACGTAGTCGATCAAGAGCGCGCTAGCGGCAAATACTGCCCAGCGAGGGCCAATATTTGCGGAAACAACGTCGTAATCGCCTCCGCCATTTGGATAAGCCCGCACATTTTGTCGGTAAGATGCAATAACAGTGAAATACACCACCACGACTGCTGCCGCGATCCACGGACCAAATGCAAAAAGTGATGCACCTCCCAGTGAGAGCATCAGCAGGATTTCCTGGGTCGCATACGCATTAGATGACAGTGCGTCGCTGGCGAAAACAGGGAGAGCAATTCGCTTCGGGAGCAATGTCTCAGAGAGTCGATCACTTCGCAGGGCTCGGCCCAATACGACCCTTTTCAAGCCGTCTGCAAGTGACACGATCCCCAATCCTAGACCTGTCCGCTCTTGCTGGTTAAAGCGACGGCAGCTGCGTGTAGCGTGTGCTCGTGCACATTGTAATTCTGGGCTGTGGCCGCGTTGGCTCCTTACTTGCGACTTGGCTGGACCAGCAAGGACATTCGGTTGCAGTGATTGACCAAGAGGCCGCAGCATTTCGAAAACTGAGCCCTGACTTTACCGGGCTCACCGTAACGGGAGTTGGATTTGATCGGGAGACTTTGGAATCTGCTGGAATAACTCGCGCACATGCTTTCGCCGCCGTCAGTAGCGGAGACAACACCAATATTTTAGGTGCCCGTGTCGCCCGGGAAACCTATGGTGTTGAACGTGTCATTGCTCGCATTTACGACCCCAAGCGCGCTGCGGTGTACCAGCGGCTTGGGATCCCGACTGTCGCAACGGTCTCATGGACGACAACTCAGATTATGAAAGCAGTCCTCCCGACAGGTGCGAACGAGGAATTCACAGATCTAACGGGAACCATAACCTTGGCTGAAGTTCCTTTACATGACCACTGGCTTGGTCGTGACGCGAAGGAACTTGAGGAAGCAACCGGAGCCCGGATTGCATTTGTCACTCGTTACGGAGGCGCCGTCTTACCCACTTCGGCACTAGTCCTGCAACAAGGCGACGCGATACACCTACTTTTCCCACCTGATGAACGTGAGCGAATTGAAGACATCGCACTATTCCGCGGGAAGGGAGATTCATGAGGGTCGCAATCGCAGGAGCAGGCAAAGTTGGCCGGGCTATCGCTCGGGAACTTCTGCAAAACGGCCACGAAATTTTACTCATTGACCGCGATGCTGCCGTGGCACGGCCCGGTGTGGTCGAAGGCGCCGAGATTCTCATGGCCGACGCCTGTGAGGTCACGGCATTGGAGGAAGCCCGACTCTCTGAATGTGCGGTGGTCGTCGCGGCAACAGGGGATGACAAAGTAAATTTAGTGGTCTCCCTCCTTGCCAAAACTGAATTTGGTGTTCCTCGGGTTGTCGCACGCGTTAATCACCCCAAGAACGAGTGGATGTTTGATGAATCTTGGGGAGTTGACGTGGCTGTCTCAACTCCAAGCATCCTTTCGGCTTTGGTCGAAGAGGCTGTTTCCGTTGGCGATTTAGTGCGGCTATTTTCGTTCCGCCAAGGTGAAGCAGACTTGGTCGAAATCACTTTGGCTTCAGACTCCCCAGTTGCCGGCCAACGCGTGGGTGCCCAAAATTGGCCGGAGGACACCGCGCTCGTTGCAATCGTGCGAGGTGACCGGGTAATAGAACCCAGCGCTGACGATCCATTGGAAGTAGCTGACGAACTGATCTTCGTTGCCTCACCACGCCAGGAAGAAGCGCTGCAACAGATGCTCGGTCATTCCTGAGATTTTGTCGCTTCCAATTTGTGGTAAATCGGTTGCAGCAGTCGGTAAGTGAAATAGGCGCTGGCTAAAAATAATGGCCAGCCCATAACCACTTTCATAACACCTAATGCACCGATCGCTCCGGTTAAATACAAGGGCAGTTGAACTGCTAGACGCAGAAAAAACATTCCTGCCCAAACCCAGGATGCCGCCGAAGCAGCACGCCGGTATTCCGTAACCGCACGCCATTTCGTGCCCGTACCCGTGAAGACTCCGAGGAACACTCCGAATAGCGGCCAGCCAACCAAAATTGAAATCAGAAAAGCAGTGCCATAGGCAGCGTTAGTGAGAAGTCCTGGAAGAAAAAAGTTTTCAGCTTTGCCGGTCCAAGCTGAGAAACCGGCTGCAATACCGACACCAACGAGCCCGGCAATAACTTGTTGTAACGAGTCTTTTCGAATAATTCGGTATCCGGCGATCGTGATACCGACGGTGAGGGCGGCCCAGAGGGCAACCTGCAAATTATCGGGCTGGGCAAGGTAAACAATGACAAATACGAGGGTTGGGGCACCGCTGTCAAAGACGCCTCGCCACCCACCGATTGCGCGATCAAGCATGATCCGTTCGGCGCGAATATCTTGTGCACTCTCGTGCTCGAATCCTGGCCTTGGGTCTGAATTTGCCTCTGGATCAATTTGCTCGGATTCACTCATCGCGATAACGGTCTCAATTCATATTGGGGATTAAAAATAGTTGGGTGGTCGGTATTGCACGTTAAGCGACCGCGGACTTTCATGGTTCGACCTGCGACGATTCCTGGGATAGTTCTTCGTCCCATCCAAACAACGGTCACCACTCCGGAACCGTCATAAAGTTCAACTTCAAGTGACGGCGTCTTGATTGACGGATGAATACTGACGCTGCGAACAGTACCGACAACCTCGATTTGTGCACCCGGTTGACATTGACCAATCTGTTGCGTGTCAATATCACTCAACGCACCAAATTGATCCCGCAATTCTTCTGATTCAAGCTGAGAAGTCGTGGCAGTGAACCTGCGGTACGCGCGGACTATTGCGTTCATGGTGATTATCGAATTTCTGTTATTTCTGGACCACGAACAAATGGGTTTAAGTTGGGTGAGTTCACTGGCGAGCCTTGGTCCGTATTCGTATTTGCGGGCAGATTCAAAATTATGGGAGTTCCCGGTGCCATTGCGGAAGCACCACGCACAACTACTGCGCTTTCAAAAATCTGCGTGAGACGGGCGGCAGCAGCAGCGTCGCGCGCCGCTTTGCCCATAAACACCGCTCGTAAAAACCAACGGGGTCCATCGACTCCCACGAATCGAGCGGGTTGTAGCGATCCACCTTCGCCGGTTGCCTGCACCTGCGCCAAAACTTCTATTCCAAATTGCCCTTCTGCGGTTTCCACTAATCCCCCGGACGCATTGATGGAAGATTTAAGGGAATCAATCACTTCAAGCCACATACCTCCGGATTTGCGCGACGCGTACGGCTGAAGTTGCATGCCACTATCTCCATCACGCAACGTCAATTGTGAAATCCGTCCTGATGCTTGATCTGCCTGCACCTGCACCTCGACGCCTTGTGGAACCTGCAATCGTAGTGCCCCGAAACTCATTACACGTCCAGAGTCAAAGTCCTCAAGTGGTGCATCAGAATCAGATTCATCCCATGGGCCGCCATCAATGCCTCTGCGATACGTCATCTTCCTATCCTCTCAGTTTGACCTCATTTAAACTAATACCGTGCAGGTCCGGGTTGGAATCCGCCACTGGATCCAAAACCTTGTTCACTTCTGACCGACCCCGGCAATTCTGTGACTTCTACGAGCCTGATCTCGGGAATCTGTTGGATAACAAGTTGGGCAATTCGATCACCACGCAAGATCTTGATGCTCGTTTGTAAATCCGCGTTATATCCGATTACTGCAATCTCTCCTCGGAATCCGGCGTCGATGGTTCCCGGAGCGTTCAACAGGGTAAATCCAACTTTGATAGCCAATCCACTGCGCGGATGAATAAATCCAACGAATCCTAATGGCAACGCAATCGAAATTCCGGTGGGAATGAGCGCTCGTTGCCCTGGTGGCAGTTCTACGCCTTCACGTGCCCGAAGGTCTAGTCCAGCATCCCCTGGGTATTCAAATTTTGGGAGTGGGAGATCCGAATCAAGTCGATGGATAAGAATCTCTCGAATCATGGATTCACCTCAAAATTGCGGGCTCCTGGCATAACCACTTCAATAACTGATCGGTCTCCATTTTTTAAAAAGTGCTCGATACTCACCTGGATGAAAATTGCCCTTGCATCAATCGCCACTGGGCCGTCCGCGCCATTGAGCCGCGCAGTTGCTACCACAAAAACTTTGCGTCTTTCTTTGCCCAGGATTTCAGCGTGGATGTGTAGGACTGAGCCAACAGGCACCGGTTTGAGGAATTCACACTCCAGACGCCCGGTAACGGCTGGGTCGCCGAGTAACCAGTTTAAAGACCCCAGGACTTCGTCGATGGCTGCGCTGAGTAACCCGCCATGCGCCAATCCGGGTGCTCCTTGATGATGCTTGGTGACCGTGAATGTGCCCTCAATGCTTAATCCCTCACCTGCAAACATGAGCATGTGCAAACCGGTTTCATGATCTTCTCCACACCCAAAACATGACTTAAAGTGTGACGGAATGCGATCACCTACCCGGGGTGCATGTAGTGCTCGTTCTGGCAGACGCGCGCCTTGCGGCAGTGTGTATGCCGAGGGTTTCGTAGACATGAGGCATGCACCATACTCCGAGCATGCTGTATCGCGAGCGACTACTGCCCGGTCCCACAATTTTGGTGTTGGGCATTGGACTTTTCCTCATGGTGGGTGTTGCCTACTCGGCAGCCTTTGGGTCTCTGGTTGGAATTGTGTTGGCCCTCGTTATCGGTACCCTCTACTTCATTGTCGCTGTGGCAACGGCCCCACAAATCCGTGTTGAAAAACACCAGGGAGACTACGTCCTCTCCGCCGGTAGGGCATCCGTCGGCATTACGACTCTTGGTTCTATCCGTGAACTCACGCCTGCACAGCTTCTAGATTTGATGAGAGGCGTGCGCAGCGACACGGCATACAGCATTATCAAAGGGAAACTCCCGGTAGTCGAATTGGAAATCTCTGACCCCCTTGACCCCCACGGCAATTGGTGTTTATCTAGTCGTAGCCCAGAGAAATTCATCCATGCGATCGACACTGCCAGGGGACCCAAAAACGACTAACCCGCATTGCAGTGATAGACAAGCACCATGTCAGGTGCAAATACATATACTGCTAACGCCGATTCCGTAGTCGCTGATCACACTTCAGAAGAAAGCAATTTAATGGTGCATGTCCTTGCCCCTCTTGCCGCAATTGGAGCGACGTGGGCGGTTCGAAAAGCGCTCGATACGGGCTACCGCTCCGTCACAGGACATAGTGCACCAAACTCGCAAGACGTGCAGGTTAAATTAGGTTCGGCCCTCATGTGGGCGGCAATTACAGCCGCCAGCGCAGCCGTTGTCGAAGTGGCGGTATTTAGGTTTCTGGCAAAGAGGGCTTAAGCACACTCTTTACACACAGGTCCCGATTGACCTTCGTGATCTAGTTGGCTTCGGTGATGTACCAAAAAGCACGTCATGCAGGTGAACTCATCTGTTTGTTTGGGAACAACTTCGACGGACAAGTTTTCAGCGGAGAGATCCGCACCCGGCAATTCAATTGACTCGGCGAGTTCAGCTTCGTCAACATCAACCGGTGAAGATGCCTTCTCGGCCCGATGGGCTTTGAGTTCTTCTAGACTGTCCTCAGCGAGCTCCTCGTCGGTCTTGCGAGGGGCGTCGTAATCGGTGGCCATTGTGCCTCATTCCCTTCGATTTTTCGGTGCCCGGCGAATTCACTTCCGGCGTGCGCGCAGATTGTGCCCCATACACTTTCCACACGTGCAGTTGGGTGTCTTCGGACACTATTCCGCCGGAAAACACCTAGCCAATGAGAGAATGAACTATGCCTATTTACGCACTGGGAGATAAGACTCCAATGATCGATCCAACCGCATTTGTGCACCCCGATGCCGTAGTGATCGGGGATGTGAGTGTGGGACCGCGCTCAAGCATTTGGCCGTGTGCCGTTCTGCGCGCAGATCACGGGAAAATCATGATTGGTGCCGGAACGTCGATACAGGATGGCTCCGTTATTCATTGCACTTCTACTCACGACACGGTGATCGGGGACAATTGCGTAATCGGGCATGGCGTGCACCTTGAAGGCTGTCGAATTGAGTCTGGCTCGCTAATTGGCTCACATGCAGTTGTTTTGCACAATGCAGTGGTCGGCCCAATTTCACTTGTTGGCGCCTGTGCACTTGTTGGGAACAACAAGATCGTTCCTCCCAATGCGAGGGCACTAGGCGTGCCCGCAACGATTACCGAAGGCGTTGTCACCAGCGCCGACATTGAACCCTCTGCCCAAATTTATATGCGCAACGCAAGCTGGTATTTAAAGGATTTGAGACTCCTTGATTAATAGGTTATGTGCGCCAGCCGTGAGTAACAGTTGCTCTAACTCCTCAAATATGGCTGGTGTACTGGAGATCAGGAGTTTGCCCAGGTCGTCGTCGATCGGTGCCTCTACGCGACCTCCTGCAAGCTCAACAATCAGTGCACCCGCGGAGTAATCCCAAGGGTTGAGACCTATTTCGAAGTAAGCATCGATAAACCCACTCGCCAGCCAACACAGATCGACGACGGCGCATCCGGATCTGCGGATGTCTGCAATCCGCGGGAGGACGAAGGAAACAACTTCCGCTTGCAGTCCTCGACGCACAGGTGAATATCCAAATCCGGTTGCGACAAGCGCACTCTCCAGTTCTGACCCCGCGCGAACTTTTAATTGCTCTAGCGATTCACCCATTACACAATAGGACCCAACACCTGCAATGCCGACGTAACTCTTATTCGTCTCGGGGATCGTAATTACGCCCAGTTGCACTACCCCGTTAATTTCAACTGCGACTGACACTCCCCATAGCGGGATCCCGAACAAATAGTTCACAGTTCCGTCTAGTGGATCAATAATCCAGCGCACTCCAGAACCCCCTGTTCGATCCGATCCTTCCTCGCCCAAAATCGAGTCATTGGGCCTCGATGCCGTGATCAGGTCCACAATCAACGTTTCAGCGCCTCGGTCCATCTCGCTAACCAGGTCAGAACCACTGGATTTGGTGTCAATACTGAGATTGCCGGGTCTCTCATTCGCAAGAAAGGTCCCGGCAGTTTGGGCACACTCCCACGCGAGTTGAGCGAGTTCATGCTTTTTCAACAGTGATTCAAGAGTGTCATCCATGGGCCCAGCCTGCCACATGTGCACCGTAATGCGGACTTGAGAGCACGCTCCGAGTAGCGTGCTCATACAATGTTGACGTCTGTTTTCGAACCCTATGTCGATGCCTTGAGACTGAACGGGGCCGCAAAGTTTTCGGGTGCGGGCTTTATTGCCCGTCTTCCATTGGCCATGATTGGCCTTGGGGTTCTCCTGTTCATAAGCGACACCACCGGCTCGTATGCATTCGCAGGGTTCCTGCAGGCTATATTCACACTCACTGCAGCCCTTGTTGCCGTGATCTCCAGCCGAATGAGTGACCGATACGGACAACGGGTCATTCTTGTTATTCTGCCCAGTATTTTCTCAGTTGCATTATTCTTGTTCGTTTACGCCGTCACAAGTGACTTTTCCCGTTTCCTCCAAAGCGTTCTCGCCGTTATCGCAGGAGCAAGTTTCCCCTCATTTGGATCCTTTGTTCGCACCCGCTGGGCTTATCTCACTGGCAAGAACGAACGCATGCTTCACAGTGCATTTTCCTGGGAAAGCATTCTTGACGAACTAATTTTCACAATAGGCCCACTCCTTGCCGTGGCTCTGGCTTTCAATGTGAGTTTCGCGAGTCCAATTTTGGTTGGGGCTGTGATCACTCTTGTGGGTGCGCTGCTGCTGGCTGCACTAGGTGGGTCTGCGCCGCCGCCGGTTGCTCGATCCGATCACAGAGGTCAAGGTTCTGCCATCCGGTTTAAGGGCATGACCTCAACGGTCTTGGTATCTCTTGGCATTGGCACATTATTTGGCACATTCGACGTTGCGGTAGTCGCCTTCATGCAACAAGCCGGAGTTCCGCAGTTGGCGGGGCTCACTTTGGCTCTTTGGGCCGCAAGTTCCATGATGGGTGGGTTTGTCTATGGCAGTCGGCATTTTAAAATCCCACTGTCACGACAATTGGCCTGCACCACACTTGCGACAACAATTATCGTCCTGCCCTTGGCCTTTATTGGTTCGACTCCTTTGCTCGTTGCCGCTGCCGCGCTTTCTGGATTCGCCATAGCGCCCACTCTGATCTGCACTTTTTCACTCACCCAGAGACTCGTGCCCTCAAAGTTGCTCACCGAAGGCCTTACCTGGACTAATTCGGGTCTCGCAGCAGGATTTGCACTCGGTGCTTCCTTGAGTGGACTTCTGGTGGATCGAATGGGGACGGCGTATGCATTTGGATTGGGCGCACTTGGAGCCGCACTTGCATTTAGCAGTGCTGCGGTCGCCCAGCAAAGATGGAATAGTGCGATCGCTGCCCGTAGCCAAGACCCCACCTCAGCCGTTCCACTTTCACTCAATCAGGATCCAATACCTGGGCCGGCCCCCGGCGCGTTTCTTGACGAACGCGCCGGCGAGTAAGTTAGTCTGGTAAGTCACATGATTCTCGTCGTTCATGCCTAAGACAAGGAGCACCCCCTGAATCCCCTGAGTCCACGTGAAGTTCAGCAGCGGGTGCGCGCCGGTGAGTCTGCGGAATTAGTGGCGCAGGAAACCGGTTGGGACCTAACGCGGGTTATTCGCTACGCCGAACCCCCGTTGCGTGAGCGCGCCTATGTAGCGCAATGTGCGAGCGAAGTACAACTGAATCAGTCCCGCGGAAGCGCCAGTCTGGAAGTAGTAGTGTGCAATTCCCTTGGTCTTAAACCTGAGGAACTCTCGTGGGATAGCGCCTACGTTAATGGCCAATGGCTGGTCCACATCAGTGCTACGGCTGGTTCAGAAAATGCACAGTGGTCCTACGACCCATCTGGTAAATCCGTAAATCCGTTGAACCCAACAGCTCGCACATTAATGGGCTTGGAGCCAGCACGTGAAACGCTAGCCCCTTCAGCACGTGAGTCGACGATCATTGTTGACACGACCTCGGCCCAAATTCAAGCCCAGCTTCAGGTAGTCAGCCAAGAAACCGCTGCTGCGCCCGTGAAGTTGACTGCGGTTCCCGAGCTGTTCACGATCGACGAACCTGAAGTGATTACTCCAGCGGCAACGACGACTGCTGCAGCAGCTCAAACGACAGCCAAGAAGGCCCGAAAAGGTCGAGCGAAAGTTCCCAGCTGGGATGAAATCCTTTTTGGCGCGAATTCAACAGAGGACTAATCCTTGGGGAACTCGCACGACTATTTGAGACTTGGTAGGTGTTAACGCGTATCAAATGGGAGGGGATCACGCGATATATGCGCATCATTCGAGCGCTGTGAAGTCAACCGGGCGCGGTAATGGCGCCGACAAAGCACTTCATAGGAAATATCGCTCGTACTGCTCACATCACCGACCAAAACTTGGTCACCTTCCGTTGTCATTTCGCCATCAATCATGCGGGCGTTATGCAATGCACGATTGCCACACCAACAGAGCGCTTCGACTTGCAGATATTGCACTCGGTCAGCAAGTTCCAATAACCGTGCTGATCCGGGAAAAAGTTTCGTTCGGAAATCAGTCAAGATCCCAAATGCGAATACATCAATCGCCAAATCATCTACCAACTGGGCAATCTGCTCAATCTGTTCCGGGGTGTAAAACTGCGCTTCGTCACAAATTAGGTAGTCAATCCGGTGACCATTTGAGAGTCTGTCCACGACGAACCTGCGCAGATTCATGCCGTCACTGACTTCAACCGCGGGCACCTCAAGCCCAAGCCGGCTCGAAAGTACGGACTCCCCTGCCCGATCGAATTTTGTGAAAACCAGTCCAGACCTTCCGCGGCTGGCGTGGTTGTGATCTGTCTGCAGAGCTAAAGTTGATTTGCCGCAGTCCAT
>JBDNFH010000164.1:0-61333 GCA_041689915.1 Candidatus Nanopelagicales bacterium
AGCGGCGCAGTACGTTGTTGGGATTTCAAGGGCTTCAAATACTGCCCGGTCACCTTGGGACTCAATGGCATTAAGGATCTCTCGCATGGGGACATTAAACCTGAGAAAGTATGTCTAGGAACTCATTTTGGCCACAAACGCCACGGTGGTGATTGTGATACCCAGCACACCGATCAGGAGCAGTTTGCGCGCCTTTCTAAATAGACCGATCAGCATGAGTGCAGCACATGCACCGATTGCGAGGGAAAATCCTGGATTGCTCAGAAGATCAGCATCAGGCATGCTGGACGAACTCGATTAAAACCCCACCGCAGTCTGCCGGGTGGGCAAAATTAACCAAACTGCCGGCGGTACCAACTCGCGGTGTGTCATAGAGCATTCGAATTCCGTTAGCTCGAACATGAGTGGCCACCAGTTCGACATCGCTGACTCTTAGAGCGAGTTGTTGAATTCCAGGCCCTCTCGTGGCAAGGAACTTTCCAATTGTGGTCTCGGGGCCAAGGGGAGCAAGGAGTTGGACTTCCGCGCCCTGGTCAGGGAAAGCGATCATCGATTCGCTCACACCCTGATTCTCATTGACTTCAGCATGATGCTCACGTAAGCCGAAGACACCCTCAAAGAGCGCCCGCCCCACGCCAAGGTCAGGGACCGCAATTCCAATGTGATCAATACCAAGGATCAAGTTTGCCAAATCGGGACCATTTTCTTTGAACATGGCACTAATCTATCAAAGAGAAGAGCAGCGAGCCCCGAAGTGTTTGAGTCAAGGAGTCGGCATGACGCAACCAAGAATAACTATCGGCGATTTTGAGCCCAGTGTGATTATTGAGGGGGCTCGGACACCGGTGGGAAGATTGCAAGGAGGGCTCAAGTCCTTATCGGGCGCGCAACTTGGTGGAGTCGCTATTGCGGGAGCACTTGAGCGTTCCGGTGTTCCCGCTTCCGAAGTTGACTACGTAATTATGGGACAAGTTTTGCAAGCTGGTGCGGGACAAGTCCCGGCTCGCCAGGCCGCGGTTCTGGGCGGAATCAGCATGGAGGTTCCGGCAATCACCATTAACAAGGTATGCCTTTCCGGGCTAGATGCAATCGCACTAGCGGATCAATTGATCCGTGCGGGTGAGGCCGAGTGCATTGTGGCCGGTGGCATGGAGTCCATGAGTCAAGCCCCGCATTTACTCCTAGGTTCACGTGAGGGAGTCAAGTTTGGAGAATGGTCGATGGTCGACTCGATGGCCTTTGACGGGCTCACCTGCGCTTTCGATCAAGAAGCGATGGGTGCCGCAACTGATCGTTACAACGACCGCTACGGCCTCACGCGCGAGGAGCAGGATGAAGCGGCTGCGCTGTCGCATCAACGTGCCGCGGCTGCGCGTGAACTCTTCAATAGTGAAATAGTCCCGGTCCACATACCGGTGCGCAAAGGGGATCCCATCACTGTCGCTTTCGACGAAGGAATTCGCGCAGAGACGACCGCGCAAAGCCTGGCTGGACTTCGTCCTGCTTTTAACAAAGAAGGAAGCGTTACGGCCGGAAATGCCTCACAAATCTCTGATGGCGCCGCTGCCGTTATCGTCATGAGTAAGGGTAAAGCCATTGAATTAGGACTCACCTGGCTAGCCGAGATTGGTGCACACGGCAATGTCGCCGGGCCTGATGCCAGCTTGCACGAGCAACCTGCACGAGCCATTTTGGCTGCCGCCCGCCGAGCAGGCCTTGGCCCCGAGGACATTGACCTGTTTGAAATCAACGAGGCCTTTGCAGCCGTTTCAATCGTCTCAAGTCGAATCTTGTCTGCCGAAGGTGCCCGCGCAGATCTTGAGCATGTGAATGTCAACGGTGGCGCGATTGCTCTTGGCCACCCAATAGGTGCATCCGGTGCTCGCTTAGTACTGCACCTGGCGCATGAACTGCGCCGACGTGGGGGCGGCATCGGTGCGGCGGCCCTGTGTGGCGGCGGTGGGCAAGGAGATGCACTACTCATCCGTGTCCCGTGAAGTACGCAAACACCGTGGCAATAATCTGGCTACATGAACTCGGGTGAGGTGGCAGGCGCAAAGATTCGCGAGTTGGCTCAGCAGGTCACGCTGGTCGAAAACTCTGGAGCTGGTTCAGCCGAGCTGCTTGCGTCACTACCAACGCCGAGCGCGCACATTGTGGGCCTCACCGGTCCGCCAGGGGTGGGGAAATCCACGGCGACCTCCGCTTTGATAACTGAATTGCGCAGTGAGGGTAAAAGTGTCGCGGTTCTGGCGATTGACCCTTCATCAACTTTTAGCAAAGGTGCGCTATTGGGCGATCGAATCCGCATGCAAGAACATGCGATGGATTCTGGAGTCTTTATCCGATCCTTGGCGACCCGGGGACATCTCGGTGGGCTCACCGGGAGTATTTACAGTGTGCTGAAAGTAATTTCTGCCGCCGGATTTGAAGTAATAATCATTGAGACCGTTGGGGTTGGTCAATCCGAAATTGAAATCGCGAGAATGGCCGACACTTCGATTGTCATTGCCGCACCCGGTGCAGGTGACGGAATCCAGGCCGCCAAAGCAGGAATTTTGGAGATCGCGGATATTTTCGCAGTAAATAAGGCGGACCGCCCCGGGGCTGATGCAACCGCGCGAGAACTCAAAAGCATGCTCTCCATGGCGACGAATCACTCAGGCTGGGAGACACCGGTGATTCCCACAATCGCTACCGACGGTTCGGGATTCGTCGAGCTAGGTGAAGCAATTGCCCAGCATTACGCCTTTTTGATTGGACAGGGTTTGCTTGAGCGCAAGCGAATTGGACGAATTCGCGAGTCGCTCCTGGCTCGGACAATGAACGACTTGGCGCTGCGGGCACTGGCAGTTGAAGCAGATCAGGACATAGCAGTTCAGTGCGCCGCTGGCACATTGAGTGAAGACCAGGCATGTGATCTGATCCGCAATGGCATAAATGCGCAGCCATAAGCCACAATGGGGTCATGAGTACCCCTTCATTTGCCGGAGCAATTGACCTTTCTTCATTGGGCGCCAAAAAGGCACCCGCTCCAGCGGGGGATTCACCGGTCATCGATGTCACCACCGACGCATTCGAATCGTTGATCCTCAAGGCCTCAGAAACAATTCCGGTCATTATTGACGTGTGGGCAACGTGGTGCGCACCGTGTAAACAACTTTCACCGATCCTTGCAGAACTTGCGCACGAATATGCCGGGCGCCTACTCATTGCCAAGGTTGATGCAGATGCAGAACCGTCAATCTCCCAAGCCTTGCAGGTGCAGTCGATTCCCTCTGTATTCGCGGTAATCAAGGGCCAATTAATTCCGCTATTCCAAGGTGCGTATCCCAAAGATCAGGTTAAACAAATATTTGACAAACTCTTGGAACTTGCGGCAGAGCAAGGACTGAACCCATCACCCGTGGATACTGGTCAGGAGCCTGGCGAAGTAGAAATTGAAGAGCCGGCCGATCCACGCTTTGACGCCGCGGTCGACGCGGTAAATGCAGGGGACTGGGATCTGGCCAAGAAGGCGTATCAGGGAATCCTTGACAGCGACCCTGGTGATCTTGATGCCCAAGGCGGTTTGATCATGGCCGGAATTTTTGAGCGCACTGATGGTGTCGTGCCACCACAGGGTGATTCATTTGATGAACTTCTCATCTTGGCGGACCTGGCTGCCGCAAGTGGTGAATGGGGGAGCGCATTGGCAGCAGCGATCAAGGCTGTTCAGCTTTCGAGCGGCACCGAACGTGAACTCGCGCGCACCAGACTTGTTGAGTACTTTGCCTTAGCTGGTGCGGACCCCAGTGTTTCGGGCGCGCGCATTGCTTTGGCTAATGCGCTTTTCTAGCCTTTAAATTCAAAAAACACGGCGGCTAATGGTGGCACCGTTATGCGAGCCACTGCTGGTTTTCCTGACCACTCGTAAAGCTTGGCTTCGATGTGGCCTAGGTTGCCCGCCCCACTTCCGCCATAGTGCGATGAATCGGTATTAAGCACCTCTGTCCATCTGCCTGGTTTAGGTAGCGCGAGTGGAAAGTCGTGACGAGCCTCGGGTGAGAAATTTGCAATAAATGCAATGCATTCACCATGGTCGGACCAACGGATCCAACTGAAAATATTGGATTCGGTGTCAGCACCGTCAATCCATTCGAATCCTCGCGGGTCACTGTCTCGCTCCCACAGTGCACGACTATTTGAATAAAGGTTGTTCAGATCGGTGACAGTATTGAGGATTCCTTGGTGTTCCTCGAACTGTAGGAGGTGCCAGTCCAGTCCTCGCTCGCTTGACCATTCGTCGGACTGGGCGAATTCTGAGCCCATAAATAAAAGTTTCTTACCTGGATGGGCCCACATGAAGGCGAGATAGGTTCGCAAATTTGCCAGTGCTTGCCAGCGGTCGCCGGGCATGCGGGCAATGAGTGAACCTTTGCCATGCACTACTTCGTCATGTGAGAAAGGCAAAACAAAATTTTCATTGAAGGAATACATCAAACTGAAAGTCATTTCATCATGGTGATATTTACGATGAATACTTTCGTGCTGGACGTATCCCAGTGAGTCATGCATCCAGCCCATGTTCCACTTGAATCCAAAGCCTAAACCACCAAGGTCAGTGGATCGGGTGACACCGGGCCAAGCCGTTGACTCTTCAGCGATGGTGATCACACCCGGAACCCGCTTATAAACCGTTGCATTCATTTCTTGGAGAAATGACACTGCATCAAGATTTTCGTTTCCACCGTATTGATTGGGAAGCCATTGACCACTCTCGCGCGAATAATCGAGATAGAGCATTGAGGCAACAGCATCAACCCGCAGACCATCAATGTGAAACTCTTCAAGCCAATACAGTGCGTTAGCAACCAGGAAATTGCGCACTTCCTTGCGTCCAAAGTCAAATATCAACGTCCCCCAGTCGGGGTGCTCGCCGCGACGCGGGTCTTCATGTTCATAGAGGTGCGTGCCGTCGAAATTGGCCAGTGCCCAATCATCCTTTGGGAAGTGCGCGGGAACCCAGTCAAGGATTACTCCGATTCCATGTTGGTGCAAAGTGTCAACGAGATACCGGAACTGATCGGGTGTTCCAAATCGCGAAGTGGGGGCGTAATAAGAAGTGACCTGATAGCCCCAAGAAGGTCCATAAGGGTGTTCAGCCACGGGCAGGAGTTCAACATGGGTGAATCCCGCGGCCTTCACGTAATCAACGAGTTCACGTGCCAGGCTCAGATAACCCAAGCCCAACCTCCATGAGCCCAAGTGCACTTCGTAGGTGGTCATGGGCTGCACATGTGGATTGTGGCTAACTCGCTTTTCTAGCCACGGCGAATCACCCCAAACGTAATCGGATTCAAAGACTATTGAGGCGGTTGCGGGAGGAACTTGTGTTGCAAAAGCCATTGGGTCTGCTTTGGTGAGCCAGGCCCCTTGGGTGCCCAAAATGCTGAATTTATAAGCACTACCCGTTACAACACCGGGAATGAAAATTTCCCAGACACCAGTTGACCCAAGTGATCGCATTGGGTGAGCTGACCCATCCCAATAGTTGAAATCTCCGATCACCCGCACACCTCGGGCATTTGGCGCCCACACGGAAAAGGCGGTGCCCGCTACCGCAACTTCGCCTTGATCCATGGTCCGAGGGTGGGCTCCGAGTACTTGCCAGAGTTGCTCATGTCTGCCCTCACCAATCAAGTGCAGGTCAATTTCCCCGAGGGTTGGAGCAAACGCGAATGGATCGTGGCTTTGGAAACTTCCGGTTTCGTAGCGCGCATCCAGGAGATACGCTGTCGAGTCAAGTTCGCCAACCGCGATTGACAGGGTCCAGACTCCCGGAGCCTCTGGGGTCATCGGAAATATTGACCCTCCAATGTGAACGTCAACGGAAAGGGCATGTGGTTTGAGAGTCCGAAAAGTTACTTGACCGCCGCTCACATGTCTTCCGAGTAGCACGTGTGGATCAAAGTGTGACCCACCGAGAAGTCTGTCTAATTCGTGGTGCGGTGCGTTCACTATTTTTTCGCACCTCCACTTGCGGAGTCTGACTCAGAAAAAACCTTGAGTGGTTCTAAGGGTGAAATGATTTTGGCAATATGCGCGACATCTCCAGAAGGCATTAGTTTAGCGAATGTGTGTTCACTCCAACGCCAAGTAGCGCCGGTGATCTGATCCGTGACCGCAAATTGGTCACCTCGCGACAGTCCAAGCTCATGCATATTCCAATGAACGGTCGTTGAATGCTCGTTGTCGGGATCCGTGTTGCAGACAACCAAGATTACGTCCGCACCATTCACGCCACCGCGTTTTGAGAAAGCTATAACGTCGGGGGAGTCACTGGGGTGAAAACGAAGTGTGCGAAGTTCCTGCAGAGCCGGATTGTTGCGTCGAATCTCATTGAGCAACGTTAAATAGGGAGCAAGTGAGCGACCTTGTTCGTGTGCGAGGCACCAGTCGCGCGGACGCAATTGAAACTTCTCGGTATCAAGGTATTCCTCGCTACCGGGGCGAAGGGCCACATGTTCGTAGAGTTCATATCCGCTGTAAATTCCAAAAGTGGGTGACAAAGTAGCGGCAAGTGTTGCCCTAATTGCAAATGCTGCGGGTATTCCTGATTGCAAGTAGGCATGCAAAATATCCGGGGTATTTGTGAAAAGGTTGGGCCTCATGTACGCGGCCTTTGGCCCGGCAAGTTCGGTGAAATATTCCTCGAGTTCCCACTTTGAGTTTTTCCAAGTGAAGTAGGTGTAAGACTGCTGGAATCCCACTTCCGCCAGAACTCGCATCATGGGCTCGCGAGTAAATGCCTCTGCAAGGAAGATCACATCAGGGTGTTCGGTATTGATGGAACCAATAAGACGGTGCCAAAACCAAACGGGCTTCGTGTGAGGGTTGTCCACCCGAAAAATGAATACACCAGCCTTGATCCAAAAAAGAACAATTCGCTTAATTTCTTGGTAGAGGCCTTCTGGGTCATTATCAAAATTCAATGGATAAATGTCTTGATATTTTTTTGGTGGATTCTCCGCGTATGCGATGCTTCCGTCGCTGCGGTGGGTAAACCACTCGGGATTGCTGGTGACCCACGGGTGATCCGGGGCGCATTGCAAGGCTAGATCTAAGGCTACTTCCACGTTTAATTTCTTTGCTTCTGCCACAAAATTTGAGAAGTCTTTCAGCGTTCCCAGATCTGGGTTGACGCTGTCGTGTCCACCAAGGGTTGAACCGATTGCCCAGGGCGAACCTGGATCATGTGGGTTGGTTGTCAGCGTGTTGTTAGGGCCTTTTCGGTTTATCTCACCTATTGGGTGAATGGGTGGGAGGTAAACCACATCAAAGCCCATTTTGGCAATTCGCGGGAGGGCTAATGCGGCGCTGGCAAAAGTTCCAGATTTAATTGGCGCAAGTGTGGCGCCCTCGCTGCGCGGAAAGAATTCATACCATGAGCCAACAAGGGCCCGGCGCCGCTCAATGAGGAGCGGCCAAGGCCCATGAACGCAGGGATTTTCACGAATCGGATGCGCAACGAGAATTTCTGCAATGGCCGTGTCCACGGTAGCGGCGTACCTCACACTTACGGGTAGAGTTGCATTGCGCATCGTTGCAACTGCGCCGATCAGAGTCTTATGGTCTTTCGGATTCAATTCATTGGCCACTTGCTCAATCAAGGACGCGCCTTCACTTAATTCAAGATCAGTATCAAGTCCGGCAGGAATTTTTATTGTCGCTCGGCGTTGCCACGTTGCTAAAGGATCACTCCACGCCGTCATACTAAATCTCCATGCTCCCGTCGAGGTGGCGGTGAAGTTCGCCAGGTACCGGTCGCTGTCTCGTTGTGTTGACATGGGGAAGGGGCCAATTGTTTTACCGTTTGGATCTGTGAGGAGAAGTTCAACGCTAAGACAATCATGTCCTTCACGAAAGGCGGTCACCGCGAAAGGAATTATCTCCCCAACGACGGCTTTCGCGGGATACTTTCCACATTCCACGATCGGCGACACGTCAAAAACTGTGAATCTCGCGATGGTCGGCTGTGGTGAGAATCTGCGCGACATGGACTAAGGCTAGTGGAGCACCGCGCAGGTTTTCCCAGATGTCATGTATACGTTTGCAAGCACATGGCCGGTAACTCGTGGAGTCTGGCCGGGTGTGCGACGGATTTGTTGGTAGCGGGTCAGGCCCCCCTCGTCTGAGTGTCGAGGCGTTGCCAGATCTCTTGCGATTGGCCACTGGCTTCTTGGCAGCGCAGGGTGAGGATGCTGGTGGCGCCACGTACGTTCCAGCGTATTCCGGAGAGTTTGAGGCGCTGGGCAACGATGGCTTTGCAGTCGAGGGCGTGCACGTGCTCGCGGGCGTGGTAGAGGTCCACGATGTGGGTTGCGGTGGGGAAGTGTTTGCCGGCCAGGTTCCAGATCCACGGTGCCCCATCGCCGAGCACGACCAGCTGCTGGGCGTGGCAGAACGGCGCAACGCCGTGCTGCATGCCAGGCCTACAATCACGCCTTCTGGTGATGAGTAGTTGCTGCGGCTCCGTGAGGGCGCCGATCCGGGTCTGGGTCGACGACGCCTATCTCGACAAGCAAATTGTCGCTGTCAACTATTGGCTTGAGCGTGTGGAGTCCGCACGGCTTCATCCACTTGGCTGACACGGCCAAGCCCTACATAAACGGGTAATACCTCCGCTACGATCAGTTAAACTCAGTTAGATCGTGTTCGAACTACCCGGAGGGTCATGCGCTATGTCTGAGCCTTGGTTTTCTGCCGACGGCATCGCCGCGCATTTAGGCGTCACGAAGGACACGGTCGTCGCCTGGATCGCCGAGAAGCGAATGCCGGCTCACGAGGTCGGCAGACTCTGTAAGTTCCAGACCAGTGAGGTCGACGAGTGGGTCTGCAGCGGTGGGTAGCCATATCCTGAGCGACTTGCCTGAAACCGGATGGAGGTACCTATGGCGAACGAGACCGCACGCGCATCACGCTACGCGTTGTCCTTCACCAGCGGCGCCCTCCTGATGCGCGAAGCGCTCGTCGCGGCCCCGATCTATCTCCATGAGCACGACTGGGCGAAGGTCCGTGAGCTGATCGAGGAGGACAACCTCCTTCAGTCCCGCACGCGTTCCTCCGGCTTCCGCCTAGCCCGCGAGGTCGCCCAGCGGCTCTCGGTGCTCACTGACGCCGAGATCGAGTTGCTCATCGACTCCACTACCTCTGAGCGGGGGCACCTTCTGTGGGCCGCGGCCTGCCGCCGTTACGACCTCATTGGGGAGTTCGCCGAAGAGGTGCTGCGTGAGCGCTACCTCATCCTCGCCCCGACGTTGGGCTACGACGACTTCGACAGTTTCGTCCGTGGCAAGGCCCTCTGGCACGAAGAAGTCGCTGACCTCAAGGACTCCACCTTGCGCAAGCTCCGTTCCACCGTTTTTCGCATGCTCGTCGAGGCTGGCCTCGTGCCGGAGGACGGCCGGATCCTCCAAGCGGTGTTGTCCACGCGCGTTGCCGACGCGCTCTCGGCACGGACACCCAGCGACATCCGCTTCTTTCCGACCGGAGGTACCCCGTGATGAAGACGGCTGACCTGACCAAGCAGGAGGATCATCTGTTCGCTGTCCTCAGCGGCAAGCGCTTCCTGCAGATGGAGGGCCTCAGCAATGAGGTTCCGTTCTTCATTTACCCCTACCCGCCTGAGGCATCTCTCGCGGTGGCGCAAGCGAAGAAGCGAATCAAGACCAAGCTGTCCACGCAGCACGGCATCACGGTTCGTGAGGTCAACCTCTACGACCTGTCGGTAAAGATCCTCAAGGCCAGCGGTGACTGGGCTGAAGTACTCGAAGTCGAGCCGGGTCTCGACAAGTCGGACTTCTCCGAGATGTTGCAGTCCATGCTCAATCCGCAGCTGCACCTGGCACCGGCGATCCGGGAGAAGCTGGCGGGCGGCGACTTCGACATCGTCTTCCTCACGGGCATCGGTGAGGTCTTCCCTTACATCCGGTCGCACAACGTGCTCAACAACCTTCAGAGCGTTGTCACCGGCAAGCCAATGCTCATGTTCTTCCCCGGCCGCTACGAGCAATCCGACACCCTCGGCTCATCGCTTGTGCTCTTCGGGCGGTTGAAGGACGACCAGTACTACCGAGCCAAGAATATTTTGGAACAGGAAGCGTGACCCAGATGCTGCTTAACGAGATCTTCGCCAAAGACGTCCAGCGCCCCATCGAGGGCGTCATCAAGGCGGACGACACTGCGCACCTGGGCACCGAGGTTGAGGAGTACGTCCTCACCAACGAGGCAGCCAAGAGCTTAGAGCTCCTACTCGAGGAGTACACGAACTACACCAACGCTAACGGCGTGTGGATCTCCGGCTTCTTCGGTTCCGGTAAGTCGCACCTCTTGAAGATGCTCGCCCACCTGCTCGGGGACGTCGAGGGGCAGGCGCTTGAACGAGGCAACGTCTCCGAGAGTTTCCAGGCCAAGGCCCGCGGCGCGTTCCTGCCTGCCCTTCTCACCAAGACCGAGCGCATCCCGGCCAGGAGCCTGCTGTTCAACATCGACCAGAAGGCATCGCTGATCACCAAAGACCAGGCCGACGCCCTGCTGAAGGTGTTCGTGAAGGTCTTCGACGAGAGTCGCGGCTACTACGGGGATCAGGGGCATATCGCTCGATTCGAGCGCCAGCTCGACGAGGAAGGTCAGCTGGAAGCCTTCAAAGGTGTGTTTAAGTCGATCTCGGGCCGTGACTGGATGGAACGTCGGCCGAGCTTTGGGCTCCCCACGGTGCGAAAGCAGGTAGACGAGGCTTATGCGCAGGTGACGGGCGTCGACGTATCTAGCTCACTCGACATCCTGGCTACGTATCAAGCGACGTACGAAGTTTCGATCGAGGACTTCGCCGACGAGGTCAAGACGTGGCTAGACAAGCAGTCCGCCGATTTCCGCCTCAACTTCTTCGTCGACGAGGTCGGCCAGTTCATCGGCTCCAACACACACCTGATGCTCAATCTCCAGACGATCGCCGAGAGCCTCAACACCAAGTGCGCCGGACGAGCATGGGTGTTCGTCACCTCTCAGGAGGACATGGACAAGGTCGTCGGCGACCGCACCAAGGCGCAGGGCAACGACTTCTCCAAGATCCAGGCCCGCTTCAAGACCCGCGTGAAGCTCACCAGCGCCGACGTCGAGGAGGTCATTCGCAAGCGTCTGCTCGACAAGAGCGACGCGGGCGCATCGGAGCTGAAGTCGATCTACGTCAAGGAGTCGGCGAACTTCAAGACTCTGTTCGACTTCGTCGACGGTGCGAAGACCTACCGCAACTACACAGACGAGGCCCACTTCGTCGGCACATATCCGTTCGTGAGCTATCAGTTCCCGCTCTTCCAGGCAGCGATCGAGGGCATCTCCGATCACAATGTTTTCGAGGGCCGCAACAGCTCGGTGGGCGAGCGCTCGATGCTCGGAGTCGTCCAGCAGGTCGCCAAGGACATCGGTGACGTCGGAGTCGGCACGCTCGCAACCTTCGATCACATGTTCGCTGGTATTCGGGCCTCACTGAAGTCCGCCGCACAGCGTTCCATCGACGTCGCCGAGCACAACCTCGACAATCCGCTCGCAATCCGCCTACTCAAGGCGCTGTTTCTCGTCAAGTACATCGAGAGCTTCCAGGCCACCCCCCGCAACCTGACCGTGCTGGTCTACGACCGCTTCGGCCTTGACCTTCCCGCCCTGGCGGAGGAGGTCAAGGAGGCGCTCACGCTGCTGGAGACGCAGACCTACGTTCAGCGCAACGGCAACATCTACGAGTACCTCACGAACGAAGAGCAGGTGATTGAGGAGGAGATCAAGAACGTCGACATCGATGCCTCCGAGGTCAGCAGTCGGCTTTTCAAGATCCTCTCCAACGACGTCATCAAGACCAACAAGCTGCGCTACGCCACGAACAGCCAGGACTTCCCGTTCGGCTTCAAGCTCGACGACCAGGTCCACGGCCCACATCGCGAACTCTCGGTCCACTTCATCACTCCGGAGTACCCCTTCGGCCCGGATGAGATCCGCATGCACAGCGCGGGCAAAGACGAGTTGCGCGTCATCCTCGAACCCGACGAGCGAGTCCTGACGGATCTGCGGCTCCTGATCAGGACCGAGAAGTACACCAAGCGCAAACAGACGACATCGCTCTCTGTGGTCGAGGACCAGATCCTGCGTTCAAAGGCGGTACAAAACGTCGAGCGCGAGAAGGAACTCATTGCTCGCATCCAGCGCGCCGCGGGTCAGTCCGCGCTCATCATCAACGCGGCCGACGTCACTTCCTCTTCGCAGGATGCTCTGACGAGAGTCACCGACGGCTTCCAAGAACTCGTCAGCCGCACCTACACCCAACTCAAGTTGCTGGGCGGTGTTACGTACAGCGAGCAGCAGGTAGCGGGTGCCGCCAACCCGGACAGCGGACTGTTCGACGCGGACGCGTTGTCGAAGATCAACCCGCCAGCCGAGGAGCTGCTGTCCTTCATCCTGCGCAAGGAGAAGCTAGGCGAGCAGGTCACCGTCAAGACGACTGTCGACACTTTCCAGGCCAAGCCCTACGGGTGGGACCTCGCCTCGATCGAGGTCATCGTCGCCTCGCTCATTGGAGCCTCAAAAATCACGCTCACGGTGGACGGCAACGTCCTCAAGCGCAGCGAAATCGCGACGGCACTGCGCAACACGCAGAAGCACTCGCACGCAGTCGTCGCCCCGCAGAAGACCTTCGATGAGCGCAAGGTCGCCAACTTCCGCAAGTTCTGCACTGACTTCTTCGACGAGGGCAACGCACCCAAGGACCCGCTCGAACTCGCTCGCCACGGCGCGGACAAGCTCAAGGGCAAGCTTGACGAGCTGAAGGCGACCGTCAGCGGCTCGAAGTATCCGTTCATTGAGCAACTCAGCGGACCCATCACCCTCCTTGAGCAGGGCGTGGGCAAGTCCGATGACTGGTATCTCAACGACTTCGACCTCGACGACGAACTGCTCGAAGCCAAGGAGAACCTCATCGACCCGATCCAGTCGTTCCTCAACGGTGCGCAGCGGTCGATCTTCGACGAGGCCTCGGTGCTCCTATCCACGCATAGCAGCAACCTCAGCTACCTGCCCGCGGGCAGCGACGAGTCCATCAAGAACGCGCTCACCGACCCCAATGCCTTCCGCGGCAACAAGATGGCGCAGCTCAAGCAGGCCGCCGACAACCTCCGCGGCCAGATCGACACGATCGTGTCCGAGCGCCGAGGGGATGTCACGGCCGCGATCGAGAGCCGCAAGACCGAACTGGTCGGCGCGCACTACTACGCCAAGGCGACGCCAGAAGCCCAGCAGCGCGTCGTGCAGCGGATCGACTCGACATTGTCGCGAATTGGGAGCGAAAGCCAGGTCGCCCTCATCCTCCAGATCGGAGCGAACTTCGAGGCCAGCGACTACCCGGCCCTGCTCGACGTCCTTGCTTCCTGTCCGCAAGACCCGGGTCCCGACCCCACGCCCATGAAACAAACGGTCTCCGTGAGGACGATCGGAGTTCCCGGTGCATCGGGTGTGCTCGAAACCGAAGATGACGTCGACAAGTACCTCGCGGCTCTCCGTAGTGCGCTCGTCCAGACTCTGAACGATGGAAAGCGAATCTCACTGTAATGAACGAAGCACTTTGATGGAAACCGCACCGCTGAAGTCCTTCGCGACGTGGGCTCGCAGTGCGCTCATCCGCGAGGTCACCGCGCGCATCGCCACCGTGCTTGCGCCGGGCTCCTCCGAGCGAGTCGAGCAGACGAACGCTGTCGCCGCTCTGGAGAAGGCAGTCACCGCTACGGGGGGAGGCGACAAGGGCCGCGCTGCCGTCGCTGACAAGGTTGCCTACACCTGGTTCAACCGGATTGTCGCGCTGCGATTCATGGACGCGAACGGCTATACGGGCGTTGGTGTGCTCTCGCCGCAGTCAGGCGTTGAGGTCGGACAGCCTGAGATCCTCGCTGAGGCGAAACGCGGCGTCATCGACACCGAGGTTGTCAGCCGCCAGACCCGCGAGGCTGTCACGGGCTTGCTCGACGGCACGCGCAGTAGCGGCGACCCGCAGGGCGAGGCGTACGCGCTGCTGCTCGCGGACTACTGCCGCCACTGGAACCGCTCGATGCCGTTCATGTTCGAGCGCGAGGGCGACTTCACCGAGTTGCTGATCCCGGCCAACCTACTCGCCGACGACTCAGTGCTCAACCGCTCCGTCAAGGTGCTGACCACCGAAGTCTGCCAGGACGTCGAAGTCATCGGTTGGCTCTACCAGTTCTACATCTCCGAGCGGAAAGACGAAGTCTTCGCCGGGTTCAAGAAGAACAAGAAGGCCGGCGCCGACGAGATCCCCGCAGCCACCCAGCTCTTCACCCCGCACTGGATTGTCCGCTACCTCGTCGAGAACTCACTCGGCAGACTCTGGATGCTCAACCGCCCGTCATCGCGGCTTACCGACCAGATGGACTTCTACATTGCCCCGGTCGACGAAGAAACGGACTTCCTGAAGATCGCCAGCCCCGAGGAGCTGAAGATCATCGACCCCGCTTGCGGCTCGGGCCACCTGCTCACCTACGCCTTTGACCTCCTATACGCGATCTACGAGGAGGAGGGCTACGCACCGTCCGAGATCCCCGGCCTGATCCTCGCCAACAACCTGTACGGAACCGAGATCGACCCGCGTGCGGGGGCCCTCGCTGCCTTCGCGCTCACCATGAAGGCCCGTGCAAAGCAGAGGACGTTCTTCAATCAGCACGTTGCGCCCAACGTTTGTGTCATCGAGCCGATCTCGTTCGGTCCCGACGAACTCGACCTTCTGTTGACCCAGGGGGGCGATCGCCACGAGGAGATCGCGTTCTGGAATCAGTTCGCGGAGGCAGACACGCTGGGTTCGTTGATCAAGCCAGATCTAGATCTGACGACTCGACTTCGACGCCACCTGGAGACACTCGACGGTGGCGACGACCTATTCACGGCGGACGTGATCGAGCAGGCTGCTCGAGTTGTGCGCCAAGCGGAGATCCTCGCCACGAGATACTCCGTGGTAGTGGCAAACCCGCCCTACATGGGGGCCAAAAGCATGGACAATCGCCTGGCCGAGTTTGCCAAGGCGGCGTACCAGCGGTCGCGATCTGACCTGTTCGCCATGTTCATTGAACGTTGCATTGGCCTCGTTAGAACCGGTGGCAACATTGGCATGATCACCATGCAGTCTTGGATGTTCGGTTCTTCATTGGAACCGCTCCGCGACACCGTTCTACGTTCTACGTCAGTTCGTTCGATGGCTCACCTTGGCACAGGTGCTTTCGACACCATTAGCGGTGCGGTTGTTTCAACGACGGCGTTCGTGCTCGAGAAGCAGGATCCATTAGGCGATATGGCGGGAACATTTATTGATGTGACTCGGTCGTCGACAGAGTCGGCAAAGCAAGCTCAATTGTTGCGAGCCATCGCGGATCGTTCAACCACGTTCGAGGTGAATACTTCCACCTTCAGGGGGATCCCGGGCCAGCCGATCGCGTACTGGGTTTCGGAGGCAGTTGTGAAGACCTTTGAAAGTCACGAACCGCTCAGCGTCCTTGCAGACTTAAAGGCTGGCGTCTCCACGGGCGACAACACCATATTCCAACGCCAGTGGCACGAGGTTGGATGGTCACGGGTGAGTTCGACCGGATCTGGTGATACGCCTGTGGCTAACAGGTGGACTCCATGCAGTAGCGGTGGTCGATTGCGCCGTTGGTACGGCAACCGCGAAACCGTTATGGACTGGGAGCAGGATGGCAAACGCATTCGCTCTCATCTTGGCTCAGCGGTCAGGAACCCAACTTTCATGAGACGAGCTGGCCTGACCTACTCGAAGATTGGAGGAGCATTGTTCGCCGTCCGATTTGTAGAGCCCGGATTTGTCTTTGATGACACTGGAAGGATGATCTTTCCTCGGCTTGAGGAGCACTCGCATGTCCTTGCAGCCGTGCTCAATTCGTCCATTGGGCAGTATTTTCTGGACGTCATGTCGCCGGGCCTTAGTTTCACTAGCTCGGAGATCGGCAATATCCCGGTGCCCCTCATTACGTTGGATGGATTGGCTAACTTGGTTGGTCGGGCGACGGAGATCGCCAAAAGGGACTGGGACATGAGCGAGACGTCCTGGGATCTCGTCGGCTCCCCTTTGCTGGATCCCTCATTGCCCGCGACAGCTTCACTACGGGAACGTAACTCAGAGCTCTTGAGTCGAGCGCTCGCGACTAGCGAAGAGTTGAGAGGCCTTGAGGAGGCGATCAATGTCCGCGTTGCAGCCGAATACGGTCTTGAGCATGTTGTCCACACGAACGTTCCACTTGGTCGGGTGACGCTCACTCAAAACCCAGCATTCCGATACGCGAGTGCGGAATCCACTTCTTATGAGGAGATGGCATCCGCAGATTCCTGCCGCGATCTCGTATCGTTCGCGGTCGGTTGCGTGTTCGGGCGCTTCAGCCTGGATGAGCCGGGTCTGATCCTGGCTGACCAGGGTGCGACATTGCAGGACTACTTCGCCAAGGTGCCCGCACCGAGCTTCACCCCCGACGCCGACAATGTCATCCCGATCGTGGAGGGCGACTGGTTTGAGGACGACATCGTGGCTCGGTTCCGCCAGTTCCTCCGGGTTGCCTTCGGTGAGCAGCACTTCGAGGAGAACTTGCGGTTCGTTACCGAGTCGCTGGGGGTGAAGGACATCCGCGACTACTTCGTGAAGTCTTTCTACAAGGACCACGTCCAGCGGTACAAGAAGCGCCCGATCTACTGGCTGTTCTCCAGCCCAAAGGGCTCGTTCAACGCGCTGATCTACATGCACCGGTACACCCCGTCGACGGTCTCAACTGTGCTCAACGAGTACCTCCGTGAGTTCCAGGCGAAGCTCAAAGCGAGCCTTGAGCACGCTGAGCGCTCCAATAATGCGAAGGAAGCCGACCGGCTCCGTAAGGTGCTGCTGGAGCTCGACGAGTACGAGCACGACGTCCTCTACCCGCTGGCGTCGCAGAACATTGTGATCGACCTGGACGACGGTGTGAAGGCGAACTACCCCAAGTTCGGTGCGGCGCTCAAGAAGATCGCGGGGCTTGAGGCGAGCCATGACTGACCACGGCGAACTGATTCTGTATACCGCCGTGGACGGTGCGCGTTTCCAGTTGCGTGCCATTGACGGTACGGTCTGGCTCGCACAGGCGCAGGTCGCTGATCTGTATGGCACGTCGACCCAGAACGTGCAGCAAACGATCGCCCGGGTTCTGGCCGATGGCGAGGTCGACGAGCGAACTATCAACTTTGAGTTGATAGTTCAGCAGGAAGGCTCCCGCACTGTTCGCCGTGAGGTCAAGGTGTACAACCTGGACATGGTGCTGGCAGTGGGCTACCGCGTCACGACCCCGCGCGCGATCGCGTTCCGGCAGTGGGCGACGAGCGTTCTGCGCGAGTACCTCGTCAAGGGTTTTGCGATGGATGACCAGAAACTCAAGGCCGCCGACGGGTGGGACTACTTCGACGAGTGGCTGGCGCGGATCCGCGACATCCGAGCCTCGGAGAAGCGTTTTTACCAGAAGGTCCGAGATCTCTTTGCCACCGCCGTGGATTACGAGAAGTCCAGCGAGGCGGCCAGGGTTTTCTTCCAGAAGGTCCAGAACAAGATGCTTTGGGCCGTGACGGGGCACACCGCAGCAGAGATCATCAGCGTTCGGAGCGACCCGGATGTAGTAAACATGGGCCTCACCTCGTGGGGCGGCAGCGTCGTGCGCAAGTCCGATGTGCCGGTTGCGAAGAACTACCTGAACGCCGATGAGATCGCCGAACTGGATCTGATCGTCACCATGTACTTGGACTACGCCGAACTGCAAGCAAGGAATCGTCAGGCAATGACCATGGCCCAGTGGGCCGACCGGCTGGATGCGTTCCTGAAGTTCAACGAGCGGGAACTGCTCACCCATGCCGGGAGGGTTCGAGCTGAAGTCGCGAGAACGCTGGCAGAGTCCCGGTACGAAGAGTTCGAGCAGCAGCGCAAGCGTGACGCTTTGGCCGATGCCGATGCCGAGGACCTTGCAGCAATCGAGGCTCTCGAACAGCGCGGGAAGGACTTCGGGTGACCGGACTTCGCGACCACCTCCTCCGACGATTCGACGAGCGCCGCGTGGTCTTCTGGCACGATCCGGAGGGTCAGCACTCCGCCGAGCTCGACAGCCTGGACCTTCCTGGCGTGACGACTGTTCGAGTCGCCAACGACGAGTACGCCATCAAGAATCGGCTCCTACACGATCGACCCGATGACAAGTTTCTCGTCTACCGTTGCGGCACCGTGCCCACTGGCATCGGCAACTGGCTGTACGACTTGGAGCTTGCCTACGGCGTGTTCACCGCCGACCGGACTTCCCTGGTGTCTCAGGATCTCGGCCTGACCGCTGACGGGATCGACGAGGTTGTTCAAGAGCACGAGAAGTTCTTCAACGCCAGTAAGCGCGTCCAGAGCCTCAAGGCATTGTTGAGGCCCGAGGATGACGCGGCCCGGCTCCGCGCCAAAATGTCCGCCGTCATGCTCAACCAGCGGGAGCACAGCCTGCTGGAGATCACCCGCACACTGCTTTCCGAGAACGCCAAGGGGCAGCGCACCAAGTACGACACGCTCGCCGACTACGCCCTCGACGACTTCTACTGGCGCGGCGTCGCCTCGATCTACGGCTACGAGTGCGCCTCGCCGAGCATTGACGACTTCACCCTCTGGATCTTCCGCAAGGCCATCGAAGGCTTCACGTCTGAGCGTCCCGGCGGCCTCCAGAACATCCAGCTCGACTTCGCGAGTTTGCGCAATGATCGTCGGAGTCAGGATGCCCTCTCGATTCTCGCGAAGCGTGCGTCGGCCGACCTCAACTACAAGGCGAGCATTGAGGATGCCAGCTTCCGCGATCTCGTCTCAGTCGACCTCTTTGAGGAGACCGACCAGAAGATCACCAGCGACCTTGCCCGAGCGGTCACCGAGCAGAGCGTCACGGCGCGCGAGGTCGCTGAAGTTGTTCGCGCCCGCCAGAGCAGTGTCTGGATCGATGGCTACCGCCAGCTCTACGCGGCGATTGGCGCTGCGGCGGAACTACTATCGGCGCTGGTGTCCATCGACTTCACGATGTCCTCGTTCGATGACGCGCTGGATCATTACCGGAACGACTGGTTCCGAATCGACCAGCTCTACCGCCAGTTCACCTACGCCCACCGCACGTTCGAGGGACCCCATCCACTCGACCCGCTGCGCGAGCAGGTTGAGAAGCGATACACCAACAAGTTCGTCTACGAATTGGGCAACGCCTGGCAGGAGAAGGTCGACGAGGCTGACCAGTGGGCGTCGTCGGTGCTTCGCTCCCAGCGGTCGTTCTACGCCGACTACATCGCGCGGCTCGTCCGTGACGATAAGAAAGCGGTCGTCATCATTTCCGACGCCCTCCGCTACGAGGTTGCCGAGGAACTGGGCTCACGGATCCGCCAAGAGGACCGCTTCGACGCCGACCTTGACGCGGTTCTGGGTGTCCTTCCTAGCTACACGCAACTCGGTATGGCGGCCCTGCTCCCGCACCGCACGCTCAAGCACTCGCTCGACGGGAAGACCGTGCTCGCCGACGACCAGCCGACGAATGGCACCGGCCCAAGAGGCAAGATTCTTGCAACGGTCGGCGGTTCCGCGATCCAAGCCGAGGACTTCAAGGCGCTAAACCCCGAGGAACGCCGCGAACTCTTCAAGAACAACCGTGTTCTGTACGTCTACCACGACGTCATCGATGCCACCGGTGACAAGCAGGGAACCGAGCGGCGCGTCTTCGAGGCGGCGGAGCAGGCTCTTGGCGAACTGGTCGACTTGGTGAAGAAGGCCGCGAACGCCAACGCGACCAACATCTTTATCACGGCCGATCACGGGTTCCTGTTCCAGGACGAGGCTCTGCCCGAACAGTTCTACCTCTCCGTGCAGCCGCAGGGCGACAAGATCTTGGTGACCAACCGCCGCTACGTCCTCGGACACGGGCTCAAGGTTGACTACGCCTTCACGACGTTCAGTTCAGTGCAGCTCGCGTTGGACAGCGACATCGAGGTGCAGATCCCCAAGTCGATCCACCGGCTCAAGTTGGCAGGCGGCGGCTCGCGGTTCGTCCATGGGGGAGCGACGCTCCAAGAGGTCGTCGTTCCGGTCCTCTCGATCAACAAGAAACGCAAGAGCGACACCCGCCTGGTCAACGTCGCGGTGCTACCCGAGTCCGACAAGATCACGACCGGCCAGATTGTCGTGAAGCTCTTCCAATCCGAGCCCGCGAGCGACAAGGTGCAGCCGCGCACGCTCCGCGCTGGCCTCTACGTCGGCGAGACGCTGATCTCTAACGACCCGCGGCCGGAGCTGAACTTCGACTCGACCTCGCCAGAGAAGCGGGATCGTTATCAGAGTGTGCAGTTGCTCCTCAACAAGGACTCCACCGACTACAACAACCGCGCCGTCGAGTTCCGCCTCGAAGAGCGCGTCCCCAACACCAACCACTGGCGCGTCTTTGCCAAGGCGATCTACACACTCAAGCGGTCCTTCGCATCAGACTTCGACTTCTAAGGCGGCATGATGACCGAAGACACTGATCAGCCCGTGATCGACGACGACTTCCCCGAAGACGTCGCCGACGAGAGCACGACCAACCAGACACCCGAGCAGTCCGCCCTCGACATAAAAATCAACCAGCACTTCGCCGGAGTCGTCGTCCGCAAGGACCTGGTCAAGGCGGTCAAGGGCAACGCCATCGTTCCGTCGTACGTCCTGGAGTACCTGCTCGGCCAGTACGCAGCGTCGGACGACGAGGCGACGATCCAGGCCGGCATCGGAACAGTTCGCCAGATTCTCTCCGACCATTACGTACACCGGAATCAGTCCGAGTTGGTGAAGTCGACCATCCGCGAGCGCGGGCGCTACAAGATCATCGACAGGGTTGCCGTCACCCTCAATGACAAGGACGATGTTTACGAGGCTGAGTTCGCCAACCTCGGAATCAAGGGCGTCCTCGTCGAGCCAGCGACAATCACCGCCCACCCCAAACTCCTGGTTGGCGGTGTTTGGTGCATCTGCGATATCGAGTACTTCCATAGTGACAACGCCCGGGATGTTCCATGGATTCTCGGTTCGATCAAGCCGATCCAGCTGTCCAACTTCGATCTCGAGGGCTACCTCGCTGCCCGCCGGGAGTTCCCCACCGATGACTGGATCGACCTTCTGATCCAGTCGATCGGCTTCAACCCGGCCCTGTTCGGGCGTCGAGCGAAGCTCATCCAGCTTGTCCGGCTCATTCCGTTCGCCGAGCGCAACTACAACCTCGTGGAACTCGGCCCAAAGGGCACCGGCAAGTCACACATCTTCTCGGAGTTCTCACCCCACGGCATGCTGATCTCCGGTGGCGAAGTCACCGTTGCGAAGCTGTTCGTGAACAACTCCAACGGCCGTCTCGGCCTGGTCGGCTATTGGGACGTCGTGGCATTCGACGAGTTTGCCGGTCAGAAGAAGCGCACGGACAAGGCGCTGGTCGACATCATGAAGAACTACATGGCGAACAAGTCGTTCTCACGTGGCGTCGAGACCCTTGGGGCCGAGGCGTCGATGGTTTTCGTTGGCAACACGTCCCACAACGTGCCGTATATGCTCAAGCACTCAGACCTGTTCGATGAACTGCCAGAGAGCTACCACGATTCGGCGTTCCTCGATCGCCTGCACCACTACATCCCTGGCTGGGAGGTCGACACGATCCGGGGAGAGATGTTCTCTGACGGCTACGGCTTCGTCGTTGACTACATCGCTGAGGTCCTCAAGTCGATGCGGGACGCCGACTATTCCGACCGCTACCAGCAGTACTTCACGCTCGGGTCGGATATCTCGACCCGCGACCGCGATGGCATCCACAAGACGTTCTCGGGCTTGATGAAGATCATCTATCCGCACGGAGAAGCGACCCAGGAGGAGATCCAGGAGATCCTCAGTTTCGCGATTGAGGGCCGCAAGCGCGTCAAGGACCAGATCCTGCGCATCGACTCGACTATGACGGACGTGAAGTTCGGCTACCTCGACAACGCGGGCGAGTGGCACGGCGTCACGACCCTGGAAGAGGACGAGTACCCAAGGTATTACCGCCAGACGCGTCACGAGGATGCGGAGGACGCTGATAGCGAAGGAGTCGAAGCGGACGTCCCCGATGGCGGCGGCACCGAGTCTGAGCAAACGCCGGTACCAACGCTCTTCGAGGGGCATCGTGAGTATCAAGAGAACCAACGGGGTGTGGCCTACGAGTCGTTGCTGATCCCTTACCTCAGGGGCGCAACCGAGATCACCATCACGGACCCCTACATCCGGCAGTTCCACCAAGCGCGAAACCTGATGGAACTAATCGAGGGCATCGCCGCAATAAAAGACGCTGCCGACGAGGTGGCCGTCAAGCTCATCACCTCCGAGAACCCAGACGGCGTGGACAAGGTCCGAAAGCAGTTGGAGAACTTGATCAAGGTCCAGAAGGGTGCTGAAGCTGCCGGGATCAAGTTCGATGTCATCCTCGACAACACGATCCACGACCGCTCGATCGTTACCGATACCGGCTGGAAGATTCTTCTCGGTCGTGGCCTGGACATCTTCCAATTTGTATCTGGCGATGCGTTCGACCTCGCGACCAGGCTCCAGGAGTACCGCCAGGTCAAGGCATTCGGCGTGACCTACATCCGCGAGGGCGAAGGGACAGGTCGGTGAGCTTGGGAAAGTATTGTCGGAAAAGTCTGTTGGTGTTCTCGTTGCTTCCTGGTTGCCAGGGACTTGCAGGGTCGCAGAAGTACACCTTGACACCGATATCACGTGTGACGTCGAGGTGGCTGGCCATTTCGGTTCCTTGGTCCCAGGTCAAGGACTTGCGCAATTCTTGCGGTAGTTGTCCAAGGCCAGCAACCAGAGCGGCGTGCAGTGTCTGCGAATCGCGCCTCGCGAGATGGAGTAATTTCACTTTGCGTGTTTGCCGATTGAAGAGTGTTCCAATCGCGGAGTGGTTCTGTTTCCCAACGATTAAGTCGCCTTCTTTACTATTTAGCCAGGGTGAGTTCATGGCTGTTATGGTGTCGTGATCATCTCAGGTGATCACCACACCTTGATTTGGAATTCAGATCTCGGACTTCAGGTTGTGCCCGGAGTCGACTCGCAGGGACTGCTCACCGATTTTCCTCGAAAGGTAACCCAAAAGTCCGTTATCTCTACCTGCCTACCTATCTCTGCACTGTCAGAACGTAGGTTGATCGTGGCTGGCACACGAGTACTTCACCAGCTTCATGTAGGTGTTCAACAGGTTGCCCATTGGTTGCGTAGGTGTCCAGAATTGCGACATACGATTTCGCATACGGCAATGCAGGGAGCGTGAAATTCGCGGGATCGCTACCCGTATGGAAAATGGCGAAGATACTTTCTTCACTTTCATCAGTTGGTGTCAGAAACATTCCGATTGATGTGTGCTCACCGTGATGCCAGTCCGTGATTTCTAGGGCATCTGGCCCAAACCAGGCGAGATCTTTAGGCCCCCCCGCGTGGTTGGGCTCACCAGAGTAGAAATCAAGTGGGCGCAGCATGGGGTGTGAACGACGAATGTGCGCCATGGTTGCAACGAAGTCAATCAGGTCCCAGTCAGGTTGATTGAGATCCCAGTTAACCCAGGAGTAGGTATTGTCTTGACAGTAGACGTTGTTGTTCCCTCTCTGTGTTTTATGCAGTTCATCCCCTGAAGTGATCATGGGGACTCCACCGGAGAGAAATAAAGTCGCGAGGAAATTTCGCACCATTCGATTCCGAGTCTGAACAATTGTTGTTTCCTCGCTGTGACCCTCGACGCCAAAATTGTATGAACGATTGTTGTCGGTGCCATCGCGATTTTCTTCCAGGTTGGCTTCATTGTGTTTTTCGTTGAAGCTGACTAAATCAAGCAGGGTGAAACCGTCATGGGCAGTAATGAAATTAATGGATGAATATGGATCGGTACCGTCACCTCCATAGAGATCTTGGGATCCGGAAAGCCGCCAGCCGATTCCGGCTATTCCGCCTGCACCTCGCCAGAAATCCCTGACGTCATCGCGGTACTTGTCATTCCACTCGCTCCAGAGTGGCGGGAATGACCCCAATTGGTAGCCACCTGGGCCGACATCCCATGGTTCGGCAATGAGTTTTGAGCGCCGTAAAACGGGATCCTGAGAGATCGTGGTCAAGAAATTCCCGAGCATGTCGACTTCATGAAACGAACGCGCCAAGGTTGACGCGAGGTCGAATCGAAAACCGTCCACATGCATTTCGCTCACCCAGTAGCGCAGTGAGTCCATGATCAATTGAAGTGCCTGCGGTTGTGCTGCGTTAATCGTGTTGCCGCAGCCGGCGAAATTGACGTAGTCGCCCGTGTCTGTGAGTCGGTAAAAATCCTTGTTGTTAATGCCTTTGAACGACAGGCTTGGGCCCAGAGCGCCACCCTCAGCCGTGTGGTTGTACACGACGTCAAGAATTACTTCAATATCTGCGCGGTGTAGTTCCTTTACCATGTATTTAAAGTCGTCTATTTGATTTCCAGGTGTGCTGGCATAGCCGGCATGTGGAGCAAAAAATCCGATCGTGTTGTATCCCCAATAATTGGAAAGTCCGGTATCCATTACGTGGGTTTCAGTGACGAAATGATGAACGGGCAAAAGTTCAATTGCAGAGACCCCAATGTGAACTAGGTGGTCAATTACTTCCTTGCAGGCAATCCCCCTAAATGTTCCTCGATCCTGCTCAGGCACAGATGGATGCAAATAGGTGAGCCCCTTAACGTGGGCTTCGTAAATACAGGTTTCGTTCCAAGGGCGTTCGAGGGGTTTGTCCCCCTCCCAGTCAAAGTCGGATACAACGGTGAGGCCGTGCGGCACAAAATCTCGGCTGTCCAGGATCGACATGGATGACGGGTCGTCGATCGCGTAGTCAAAAATTGCGGGGTCATTGCGAAGTTCGCCTGTGATCGAAAGTGCATAGGGATCAAGGAGAAATTTATTAGCGTTAAAGCGCATTCCATTGCTCGGATCCCAAGGTCCGTGAACCCGAAAGCCATAACGCGTCCCTGGACCAATGCCAGGAACGATTGAGTAGTGCACGTTTTGTACACGATGTTCAAGTTCGTGCCTGGTTTCGGTAAAGCCTTGTGTTTCGTCACCACTTACGACACAGAATTCCACTTTGTCAGCGTGAGGGGCCCAGAGGGAAACCTTTGCGCTGCCATCTTCGAGAAGGGTGACTCCGAAAGGATCCCAGTGTCCAACTTTGGTGCGCACTGACCAAACCTACCGTGGCGGGAAATATTGCAGCTGATTGTCCGTTCGACATTTGAGTAGGATCAACCATATGAGTACAGACGCAAATGTCAATTCCGTCCGTGAAGAGCTGTTTTCGCGGGAATTTATTCAGGTGGAATCACAAGGGAATATTGCAATTATTAACCTGCGAAGGCCACCAATGAACGCGTTTAATTTACAAATGCAGCGCGAGATCGCCGAGGCAGCAACATTTGTCTCCAGCCGAGTTGGCATAGATGCTGTAGTTCTCTACGGTGGAGAAAAAGTGTTCGCCGCCGGGGCGGACGTGAAAGAAATGGCAAATATGACATACGCGGACATGACTATTGCGGCCCTTGGCCTGCAAAGCGCATTCGACACGGTGGCCAAGATTTCACAGCCCACGATTGCCGCCATTACCGGTTTTGCATTGGGTGGGGGGTTGGAACTTGCTATGTGCGCGGACTTTCGAGTCGCTGGTGACAACGCCAAACTTGGCCAGCCTGAAATCATGCTCGGAATCATTCCGGGAGCAGGCGGAACGCAGCGGTTGCCTAGGCTTGTCGGTCAATCCAGAGCGAAGGAATTGATTTTTGGTGGTCACATGATCACGGCCGAGCAAGCCTTGAACATGGGGTTGGTCAATCAGATTGCCCCGCCGGCGCAGGTACTTGAGGCCGCGCTTGTTTGGGCCAATAAATTCTCCGACGGTCCCAAGCTTGCTCTTGCAGCGGCCAAACGCGCGATTGATAACGGTGCAAATGTGGACCTGCGAACTGGGCTTTCAATTGAGAGTACGGAATTTGCCGCACTTTTTGCGACCGATGATCAAAAAACTGGCATGAATTCATTTGTGAATGAAGGCCCAGGTAAAGCAAGTTTTATAGGTCGATAGTGGGCATTTCACAAGAGCAATTTGACTTGGCAAAGTCCGATCCAAAACTTGCAAACATTGTTTACCATGATTGGGAATCAAAATCCTACGACGACAAGTGGTCGATTTCCTATGACCAGAGGTGTGTGGACTACGCACGCAATTGCTTCGATCATGTAGTGCCAACTGCCCTTCACAGTGCTGACTTAGCACATGCAACCGTTGTTGAACTAGGGTCAGGGACCGGGTTTTTTTTGCTCAACCTGATGCAATCAGGCATTGGCAGGACTGGAATTCTCACGGATCTCAGTTCGGGAATGATCACGGTAGCTGTACAAAATGGCAAGAAATTGAATCTAGATGTCACAGGTCTCGTTGCTGATGCTGAGCTACTGCCATTTGCCGATTCAAGTGTTGACCTGGTGGTGGGCCATGCTGTTCTGCACCATGTGCCAGATCTCGACGCACTTTTCACCGAAGTGAACCGGGTGTTGCGCCCCGGTGGTCGATTTGTGTTTTGTGGTGAACCGACCCAAAAGGGTGATGTAGTTGCTCGCGCGCTTTCACGCCTGACCTGGTGGACGAGTACGAGAGTCACCAAGCTGCCGCCTCTGGCCGGTAAATGGGCCCGCCCAGAACATGAACTAACTGCTTCATCGCGTGAAGCGGCATTGGAATCCGTGGTGGACATTCATACTTTTGACCCTGATCAATTGGCCCGAATAGCACTGCGTAATGGCTGTGTTGATGTGAGTACCGTCACGGAAGAACTGACTGCTTCTTGGTTTGGGTGGCCGGTGCGAACATTCGAGAGTTCGGTGAAGTCTGACGCATTGGGTTGGGGTTGGGCCAATTTTGCTTATGGAACGTGGAAGAGGCTTGAAAGCTTGGATCGCAATCTGTTATCAAAGGTTGTTCCGGACGAGTTTTTCTACAACGTGTGCATTACCGGTGTATCGCCTTAACCGGAGGAACACATGCGAATTCTGCACTTTTCATGGGAATACCCACCGGTCATGTACGGAGGGCTGGGTGCACATGTTTTGGCCCTGACCCAAGCGCAGGCGCGACGCGGTCATGAGGTGACCGTGATTACGCAGGCCCCAGCGGGGGAGCTTGGAACAAGTGAGGACTGCGGTGGTGTTCGGGTGATTCGGGTTGCCAATTACTACCCTGATTCACGACTCACTCAGGAGAACTTTGATTACTGGGTGCACGGATTTTCATTAGCGAGCCAAAATGCTTGTGAATCGTTAGAAAAGATGCCAGAAATTGTCCATGGGCACGATTGGATCGCGGCTAATCAACTCATTGTTGCCGCAAGAAGATTCTCTGTCCCCAGTGTCCTAACTGTTCATGCAACAGAATTCGGTCGACATAATGGATGGCTTAGCTCGCGACTTTCGCAAATGGTTTACGCCAATGAACGCAGAGCAGTGCAGTCCGCGGGCTCAGTAATTGTGTGTAGCGAATACATGACCCATGAAATTCGAAACGGTTATGGAGTTGATCCCAAATCAATCAACGTCGTCGCGAATGCCGTTACGCCGCCTTCGTCAGTGCTAAAAAGAGTCGCACGCAATTCCGAGAAAATCGTGGTGGGTTTTATCGGTCGACTTGAATGGGAAAAAGGGGTGCATCACATTATTGACGCTATGGGATTAATCAAAGACCCGAGAGTGGAACTCGAGATCGTTGGTAGTGGAAGCCAGCTCGCCGACCTACAAGCAAAAGTGGCCAGAAAAGGCTTGAGTGATCGGGTTTCATTCTTAGGGCACGTTGACGACAATGACAGGCTTGATGTTTTGCTACCCTGGAATCTGGCAGTCATTCCGTCAAGTTACGAACCATTTGGAATTGTGGCACTTGAACTCGGACAACTTGGGATCCCAATCATTGCCTCTCAGGTCGGTGGGCTTGCCGACATCATTTCATCAACTGAGTTTGGGTATCCGATCCGTGAGATTACTGGAGCAGCAATTGCAAGGGAAATCGAATCGATCATGAGCAATCAAGCGCAAGCTATTCAAAGAGCCAGTCGCTTGCGTGAGCGAATTGCAGCGGAGTTCACTTGGGAACGAGTGACCCACCTGACAGATAGTGTTTATGAAAAGATAAGGGCATGAAGCCGTTTAATCCATGGCGCCTATCCAATGTGAATTGGATAATTCGTAATCGTGCCTGGAGCTGGTACTACCTGGTGCGCTACCTGCGATTCTTGAAATTGCATCACTTTGGGCCGAGCGCTGTTGTGTGTACCGGATTCGTCTTCTTAGGCAAAGGAGTTGAACTCAGCGCTCGAAAAGGATATGGGCGAATCGTAATTGAAAGTTGGGTTCACATTGGCGATCATTGCCACATTCGAGCACATGAAGGCAATATTCACATTGGTTCGAAAACGGTCATGGGTCGAGACAACACGATTAATGCCTATCTCGACATCTCGATCGGTGCTGAGTGCGTGATTTCGGACTCTATCTACGTGTGTGATTTTGACCACACATTCTCGCAGGTTAGGACCGCCATCCGGTTGCAAGGGATTACGAAGTCACCGGTCCGGATTGGTTCCAATGTGTGGCTCGGCACAAAAGTCAGTGTTTTGCGGGGATCCGTTGTTGGCTCGGGTAGTGTGATTGGCGCTCATTCGGTCGTGCGAGGGGTCATCGCCCCGATGTCAGTTGCGGCCGGGATTCCCGCCAAAGTTGTTAAATCCAGACTCGAAGTTGATGACGCACAGTTCGAAGTAGAGCGTCATGCGGAGTCTGTGCGACTGCGCACCCGCGATGCCCTCAATGAAATGAGCGGAAAGGGAATGTCTGAATCGACTCCCGATTTAAGTTGATTCACGTGATTGAGTACTCGATCACGGGCATATCGGGCAGCGCTCTCGCGGTTAATCATAAAGGCCCAGTCACTGGATAATTGCAACATCAATTGGTTGAGATGTTGGGATGTGCAGGTACCCCGGTCAATCAAGTCAAGTACGTAGTCCTGGCTCTGATTATTCATCACCACAAGGTCGCGCACTCGATCTCCGGTCCATACCGACCAGTCTTTCCCGCTACCCCATGAGGACTCTGTAAGTTGGATTGATGTTCGGGCCCTTGAAGTGACGTCTTCTAGTGTCGAAGTGACTATTCCAGATTTGGGCAGGAGTTCAATCACTCGTTCGAACCAGGAGACACCTTCATGCCACCAATGTCCGAGTAGTTCAGTGTCGATTCCAATGACAAGAGTGGGCAATTCCACACCGGAATTACGTTGTTGTTTAAAAGTCTTTACGAGTTCGCCTACAAAGTTTCTCGCATCCACTTCAACCTGTACTTGTGCAGATTGCGGATCGTAGAGTGGCTTTTCTCGTTGTGATTTATTTCCGACAGCACTGAGTTTGAGTCCGTGATCCTGGTCAACCAGATGAAAGTCGCGGTAGACGCTAGAACCGGCGTAGCCCAGTTCATGTGACCACAGCAGATCACTTACCCCTGCGTCGCGGGCCGTGACATTGATACTTGAGCCGGCAAGGTGATAGGGGATGGATGCATTGCCACCGGCGGCAACCACCGCGGGTTCGTCAACCATAAAGTGGGTGACACCCAATTGTTCATAAACACTTTCTTGCCCAGGTCGGTATGCGCATTCAGGCACCCAGATCCCAGTGGGTGACGTGCCGTAGCGCCGGACTGCGTCATCGAGTCCAACCCGCAGCGCGATCTCGTGGATGCGCTGATCAAGGCCTGGAGTAAATGGGTGTGTGGCTGGGCCACTCAAGAACTCAACCACGTGGTCATCAATAAGTGATCGAATGCGTGGGGCCGCACCGCGTGAAAAGTCACTACGAAAAATATCCAACGTGGACTGGACTGTGCTCAATTCGTATTTGCGCAAGGGGTGGGTACTGGGCAAGTTGAGTGCACGAAGTTGCCAGTTGTGCAACCACGATTCAAGTGCGCTCAAAGCCCTTGGATCATCCAGTTGAACTGCAAGGACTGGGGTAATTCCAAGGCTGGCAATGTTTCGAAAACCTCTTTGCCCTAATCGCGTGAGTGCATTAAAAAGCGGGAGATAAGAGTGTGCATAAGCCTGATAGAGCCACTCTTCACCCACCGGCCAACCACCGTGGCCCAGAACCCACGGCAGGTGACTGTGCAGAACGAAAGCAATCCGACCCGTGGGGCTAGTTCCGAGTCCAGGTGTGCGATTGCCCACAGATTGCCGGTTTGATCCCACAAAGTGACTCTAGAGGGCCATGATTGCACTGAAACGCGAGTGGCCGGTTTTTTGTTACTCGCGGGTAACGTAAGATTCGGCCAAGGAAATTCGTAAATATTAGTAAATATTCGCCCGGCAAAGGAGTCAAGCACGTGAAGATCGCTGTCTGTGTCAAGCAGGTCCCCGATACCTGGGCCGAGAAAAAACTTAAAGCCGATACGTCCACTTTAGATCGTGAGAGCGCTGATGGCGTGCTCAACGAACTCGACGAGTACGCGATTGAGCAAGCGTTGCAACTTGTGGAGGAAAATGGCGGTGAAGTTGTAATTGTCACGATGGGTCCAGAGCGAGCCGCTGAAACCTTGCGCAAAGCCATCAGCATGGGTGCGAACGCAGGAATTCATATTGTTGACGACAATCTTGCTGGCTCCGACGCCATTGCGACTTCGGCAGTGCTGGCTAAAGCACTTGAGGGACGCGATTTTGACTTGATTCTTTTTGGGTCTGAATCAACTGATGCTCGCATGTCAGTTATTCCGGCCATGGTTGCGCAGCGACTGGGTCTTGCCCAAGTTACTTTTGCTCAGAAAGTAGATGTCGAAGGAACAACATTGACCGCGCAGCGCGTAACGGACTACGGCTTTGACACGCTGACCACCTCACTACCGGCGGTAGTCAGTGTCGTGGAGAAAATCAATGAACCTCGTTACCCGTCATTCAAGGGAATCATGGCTGCTAAGAAAAAGCCGGTTGACATTTTGACAATTGCGGATCTGGGACTCGACACCGCGGTAGTTGGCGCGGGTGCAGCGTGGTCTGAAGTAGCGGATTTCGCGGCTCGTCCACCAAAACCTGCAGGTGTTGTTGTCACCGATGAAGGCTCAGGCGGAATCGCAATCGCTGATTACCTCACAACATCCAAATTCATCTGAAAATATTCAACTAAGATTTTTAAGGAGAGCAACATGAGTGACGTACTCGTTCTAGTTGAGCACCATGAATCAGAAATTCGAAAAGTAACTTTTGAGTTGATCACAGCCGCTCGAGAGCTTGGAACACCTGTCGTCCTGTGGCTGGGAACCGGCTGTGACGATGCTGTCGTTGCGGCTTTGGGTAGTTACGGGGCCGCGAAGATTCTCGTAGCCGACTCCGCTGACGTAAACGATCACTCCGTCGCACCCGGTGCAGAGATTGTGGCAAGCCTCATTGAATCTATGCACCCGGTCGCGGTACTCGTAGCGTCCAGCGCTGATGGGAAAGAGATTGCAGCGCGCGCTGCAATTAAGGCCGGAGGCGGGATCATCACCGATGCGGTTGAGATCGCAGCTGATGGCACAGTCACTCAAAATGTTTTTGGTGGCAGCACAATTGTGCACTCCAAGGTGACGCACGGTACGCCGATTATTACTGTGCGACCCAACTCAATTTCAGCTAGCGAGTCTGCGTCTAGCGCAGTAACTGAAAATATTACAATTGAAATCTCCGACTCAGCGAAATTGGTTTCAGTGACGAACCGAAGTGTTGTTGAAAAAGGCGCACGCCCGGAATTGACGGAAGCTGACGTCGTTGTTAGCGGCGGCCGGGGAGTTGGCGGCGCCGAAGGATTCGGAGTAATTGAAGCCTTGGCCGATAGCCTTAATGCAGCGGTCGGCGCCTCACGTGCCGCAACCGACGCCGGTTGGTACCCGCATCAATTTCAGGTAGGGCAGACGGGCAAAACCGTTTCTCCTTCACTGTACATTGCAAACGGGATTTCGGGAGCAATTCAGCATCGTGCCGGGATGCAGACCTCCAAGGTAGTGATCGTGGTTAATAAGGATCCCGAGGCTCCGATCTTTGAGCTGGCTGACTTCGGAGTTGTGGGAGATCTGTTCACAGTTGTGCCCCAATTAACCGAAGAAATTGCCAAACGCAAATAACCGAATGTGCAGGTGTCGGTGCGTTAGGTAGTGTTCGGGACTATGCAACGCGTTTATCTTGATCATGCGGCAACTACTCAGATGTTGCCCCAGGCGCGTGCGGCCTGGCTTCAGGTGTCGCAGCAGGTCGGAAACGCATCGAGTTTGCACACATCAGGCCGTGCGGCCCGCCGCGTTGTTGAATCAGCGCGGGAGTCAATCGCCGAAGATTTAGGCATGAGGCCTTCGGCGGTGATTTTCACGGGCGGCGGTACGGAATCTGACAACCTTGCCATCAAAGGTCTGTATTGGGCTCGCTGTGCACAATTGGGTAAAAGTCCGCGCACCATCGTCACAAGTGCGATTGAGCATCACGCCGTGCTCGACCCCGTCTTGTGGTTAGGTGAACATGAAGGTGCGGTCGTCGAGCTTGCGAATACTGACGCACAGGGTTGTGTCAGTCTGGTAGAAATTGAGAGGGCTCTGGTGCGTGGAGATATTGCTCTAGTTTCCATCATGTGGGCCAATAATGAAATCGGGGCGATTCAGCCCGTTCATGAAATTGCTGGGTTGTGTCAGAAATTTGATGTTCCATTTCACACCGACGCTGTTCAGGCACTGGGGCAGGTACCGCTGAATTTAGGGGACCTCGATGCCACCGCAGTGACAATCAGCAGTCACAAAATTGGTGGACCGGTTGGGGTTGGTGCACTCCTGGTGGATCCCATCGCCAAATTTACTCCGGTGCTTCATGGCGGCGGACAAGAGCGTGAAATTCGATCCGGAACACTTGATCCAGCATCAATCGCTGCGTTTGCGGCCGCGGTTCGCTACTCGGTTTCCGAGTTAGATGAACATGGCGCCGCATTGCGTGAATTACAGGAGTACCTCGTAAGCGCAGTTACTAGTGCAGTCCCGGGTGCGATCCTAAATGGCCCGCTCCCCGGTGAAGCACGTTTGCCAAACAACACACATTTCTCATTCCCCGGTTGCGAGGGCGACTCGTTACTCATGCTCCTGGACGCTGCCGGTATTGATTGCGCAACCGGTTCAGCGTGCACGGCTGGCATCCCCGAGCCAAGCCATGTTCTGCTGTCCATGGGATTAGACGAAAAAACTGCGCGCGCGTCACTGCGTTTCAGTTTGGGTCGGGGTAGTTCAAAAGAGGGCATTGATCAATTGGCTCAAGCTTTGCCCGGTGTCGTTGAACGGGCACAGCGAGCAGGGTCGGTGTCAGTATGAGTAAGCTGCGCGTAATTTCAGCCATGAGCGGTGGCGTTGATTCCTCTGTCGCTACCGCGCGTATGGTTGATCAAGGCCATGAAGTCGTAGGGATTCACCTGGCGCTGTCGCGCAAAGACTCGAATGGGAAAGGCCGCGGGTGCTGCACGCTTGACGATGCGCGCGATGCTCGCCGTGTTGCGGACAAATTAGGTATCCCGTTTTACGTCTGGGACTTCTCCACAGCATTTGCCGAGAGTGTGATGGACAACTTTCATTCCGAGTACGAACAAGGTAGAACACCCAACCCGTGCTTGCGTTGCAATGAGAAAATTAAGTTCAGCGCGGTTCTTGATCGCGCCCTCGCACTTGGCTTTGATGCAGTCGCAACCGGGCACTACGCCCAGATCGAGCATGGACCAGACGGGGTTGAACTGCATCGCGCAATTGATCCGCTCAAAGATCAGTCCTATGTTCTCGGGGTTTTGACCCAATTTCAACTTGCTCACTCGCTTTTTCCACTTGGAGGGAATTACAAGGTTCACATCAGAGAAGAAGCGGAAGAGCGAGGTCTGATCACGGCTAAGAAGCCGGATAGTCACGATATTTGTTTCATTCCTGATGGGGACACCGCGGGCTATCTACTTCGCAAACTTGGTGAGCAGCCCGGAGATATCACCGATGCCACAACGGGTGAAGTACTCGGTCGACATAGTGGGACATTCACGGTCACTATCGGTCAGCGCCGTGGGCTTAATTTGACGGTACCCGCTGAAGACGGAGCCCCTCGCTATGTCGTTGACATTGACCGTGAAACTGGCACCGTAATAGTGGGCGCACCTGAACTCCTTGATGTTGACTTCATCCGCGCCGTCAATCCGATCTGGGCCGGCGCTCCGTTGGGAGAGGACGCCGTTGAAGTGAGTGCTCAGGTTCGCGCGCACGCCGAACCGGTGCCAGCTAGCGCCTACGTTCATGACGGGGAGTTGCTTATTAATTTGCACGAGCAAATTAGGGGATTAGCACCTGGCCAAGCTGCAGTCCTCTATTCCGGCACCAAAGTTTTAGGTTCTGCAACAGTTGCCAGTACCAACCGTGTTGGCAAGCAGACTTCCTTGCATGGAAGTTGACCGTGTCTCGTGCCCGAGCATCAGCACTAGGGGTTTTGTCAGGAACTTCAGCGCAAGAAGCCGCTCAGGTGGCCGCCGGTGAGTTTCCCCATGCGCTATTTTTGCCGATATTGCCAGAGCGTGGACCGGGCTCTGACCCCGTAGGGCGCACGGCCGGACTGATGAGTGCAATAAGTAGTGACTTTTCAACGAGTGTCATCCCTTCGGGTTGGCAGATTTCTCGGACTCCTGGTATTGACATGCAACGGGCAAACAATTTTCTGCGACAGGATCAAGATGCAATTGAAGAACATGCGGAAGGGTTTTCCGAGCGCTTCACGTGCACGGTAGTTGGACCGATTAGTTGGTGCGCAAAGGTTGAAAGCGCATCGGGTGAAAAACTCATTCGCGATCTTGGAGCGGTGTCTGAAGTTTCGTTGGTTCTCGCCGAGGCGGTGCGCGCGCACCTTGTATCAATGCAGCGGATTTTTCCTGATGCTCAATTCACCGTGGTACTTGAAGAACCGCTTGCAGTTGCTGCATGTGCTGGAACAATTCCCACGGCTAGTGGCTTGAACAGTTATGTCAATATTGATCGTGCACGGATCTTCGGTTCGTGGGAGCCACTCATTGCTCTGATGCAAGGAGTCGAGGCAGGTTTCGGGGTTTCACTCGATGAAACCGATGAACTATTTACGCAATCCTTAATGAATGCGGGCGCAACAACTTTTTTTCAAACTCCTGCAAATAGTTTTCTCGGGGAGCAATTAGAAGCTCAAAATTGCGTTTACTGGCCCGTGCGACCTGATTGGTCCCCGCGCAAAAATGCGCTGGATATTGCTCAGCGGATCACGAGCCTTGGGTTTGCGCTGAGTGCAACGACCGGTTCTTTGATTGTCGTCCCCGCCCCCGAATGGGTCTCTGATTCATGGAGCGTGGCGCGGGCTGCCATCTCTGCAGTGCGGGAAGTTGTAGATTTGCTTAATGACGAGGATCGACTGCTGGGGGAGTGACCGTGGTCGCAATTGTAGGTAACCGAAATCCGCCAGCGGCTGCTGCACAGCGTTGGGAGGAACTCGTTGATCGCATAAATAAAGCTCGGATGCAGTACGCATTGCACGTGAGCCAGACCCTTTCGGATGCGGACTACGACGTCTTATTTCGTGAACTAGTCGAGATCGAAACCCAGTATCCAATTTTGGTAACAGGGGATTCGCCAACCCAATCAGTCGGTGGACATCGTTCTGAATTATTTGATCCGGTCAACCACCTTGAACAAATGTATTCACTTGATAATGCATTTAGTGCAAGTGAGCTCAAGGTTTGGTGCGAGCGCGTCAGCGGGGCGTTTGAGCACGAGCCGCAGTACTTATGTGAACTGAAAATTGATGGATTGGCGGTGGATGCCGTCTACCGAGATGGTGAATTAGTGACGTTGGCAACCAGGGGAGATGGCTCAACCGGTGAAGATGTAACGCTCAATGCGAGTTTTATGGCGTCAATTCCGAAGGAACTTAAGGGAAAATCCATCCCGAAACTCCTTGAAGTTCGCGGGGAAGTGTTTTATCCACTTGCTGTATTCGATGCAATCAACACTGAGCAAACCAAAATGGGCAAACCGTTATTCGCTAACCCTCGAAATGCTGCAGCGGGGGCACTTCGGCAGAGAGTTGACAAACGGGAACGCGAACTTGAGCAAGTAAGGGGTTCCAAGCGAGAGGTAAAGGCTGCTCAAGATTTAGCCGCCGCCGCACTTCGACTCTCAGGGTTGGAGTTCACGGTCCATGGTTTCGGCGCACATGATTCAACTGTGCTAACCAAAGTGAAAACCCAAAGTGAAGTCTATGAACGTTTAGCGCAGTGGGGCCTGCCCACAACAACTCACGCCCAGGTACACGCAAGTTTCACCAAGGTACTCGAGTTCATCAATTATTTCAATGACCATCGCATTGAAGTGGCATTTGATATTGACGGGGTAGTGGTAAAAGTCAATGACCTCGCCAACCAGGACACATTGGGTTTTACTTCTAGGGCGCCTCGCTGGGCTATTGCCTATAAGTACCCACCCGAAGTAGTCCGGACCAGGCTGCTTGACATTGAAGTAAGTGTTGGCCGCACGGGCCGGATAACCCCGTACGCGGTCATGGAACCGGTACAGGTGGCCGGTACGACTGTCTCAATGGCCACACTTCACAACCCATTTGAAGTCAAGCGCAAGGGCGTCCTGATCGGAGACATGATTTATCTCCGTAAGGCGGGCGAGATCATCCCTGAAGTACTGGGGCCGGTAATCGAAGAACGCACCGGTAGTGAGGTCCCCTTTGTCATGCCGGAGTTTTGTCCAGAGTGTGGGAGTGAGCTAGCTCCCGAGAGCGAGGGTGACAAAGACATCCGCTGCCCCAATCCCCAGGGTTGCCCTGCCCAATTGCGCGAGCGACTTTTCCATATTGGCTCACGCGGCGCACTTGATATTGAAGGGCTGGGTGAAAAGGCAGCGCAAGCGCTTTTAGTCAGCGGAGTTCTAAAAAATGAGTCGGAGCTTTTTGGCCTAAACGTCGGAAAATTGCTATTGAGTGATTTTTTTGTAAATGCTCACAAGCAGAATGAGACAGCCAGTGTCAATAAGGGCGGTGAGACCCTTTTGGTGCAACTGGAAAAAGCAAAAGGTCAGGCGTTGTGGAGATTTCTGGTAGCTTTGAGTATCCGACATGTCGGTCCAACAGCTGCTAAGCAACTTGCCCGTGCATTTGGTTCCCTTGAATCCATGCAACGCGCGACCACGGAAGAATTGTCCAATGTCGATGGCGTCGGTGAGCGGATCGCCCAGAGCATTGTTGAGTTCTTCGACACCCCTTGGCGCCTGGAAATTCTGGCAAAGTGGAGGGAGTCTGGGATTGAATTCGTCGATCATGGTGTGAATTTGGATTCAGGTCCGGGGCCCCTTGCGGGAAAAACAATCGTGATTACCGGTTCGATTCCAGGTTTCACGCGTGATGGTGCACAAGATGCCATAGCGGCATTGGGTGCCAATGTCTCTGGCTCGGTTTCTAAAAAGACAGATTTAGTTGTTGTAGGTGAGAATGCGGGATCCAAAGCTCTCAAAGCACAAAGTCTTGGCGTTGCCGTCACAGATGCCGACGGTTTTCACAAGTTGCTCAATGGCGATCACGAAAGTGTGCTACCGAATTTGCAAGAGGGCCACACCAATAGACTCACGGAATGACGCAAGGTGGGATTAACGCAGAGCAAGTGATGCATTTGGGGAAGTTGGCTCGATTAGAACTCACGCCGGAAGAAGTCGAGCATTACACACTTCAACTAGAGCAAATCTTGGGCGCTATCACTTCAATCAGTGCTGTTGCAGCCGATAACATCCCGCCTACTTCGCACCCAATTCCGATGCAAAACGTGTACCGGGAAGACATCGTGCTCCCGGGGCTTGAGATTGATGACTTTGCAAGCGGTGCTCCTGCATTCGAAGATGATCGATTCAGGGTCCCAAGAATTTTGGGTGAACCCGCATGAGTGATTTAACCCGTCAAAGTGCTGCAACACTCGCGGGTGCAATTGCTCGCAAAGAGGTATCAAGTGAGGAAGTGACCAGGGCGCACCTCGACCGCATTTCCCAGGTCGACGAGCGCATACACGCATTTCTCTATGTTGACCCGGAAAGATCAATCGCGCGGGCACGCGAGGTTGATCAACAATTAGCCAAGGGAGAGTTGTCATCTCCGCTTGCGGGTGTCCCCATTGCGCTCAAAGACTTGCTTGCGACAAAGGGCGTTCCTACAACGTGCGGTTCTCGCATTCTTGAAGGCTGGCGTCCGCCATATAATGCAACAATCGTCGACAAACTCAATGCAGCAGGTATCGTCTTATTGGGCAAGACAAATATGGACGAGTTCGCCATGGGCTCATCAACCGAACACAGTGGCTACGGACCCACCCACAATCCGTGGGATCTTGACCGCATTCCGGGTGGGTCAGGTGGGGGCTCGGCTGCGGCCTTAGCAAGTTTTGAGTCACCGCTTGCAATTGGCACCGACACGGGTGGCTCAATTCGCCAACCGGCTGCGGTCACGGGAACCGTTGGTGTCAAACCCACTTACGGCGGCGTTTCCCGTTATGGAATCGTGGCACTGGCTTCCTCTCTCGATCAGGGCGGTCCATGTGCGCGAGACGTGATGGATACGGCTTTATTGCATTCAGTGATAGCTGGCCATGACCCCCGAGACTCGACCTCAATTAATGGACCGGTTCCTGATTTTGTTGCGGCTGCACTTAAAGCCGACGTTCGTGGCTTGAAACTTGGAGTCATCAAGGAATTACAAGGTGAGGGATTCCAAGCAGGTGTGATTGAGCGTTTTCATCAGTCGCTAGAGGTCCTGACTGAACTTGGTGCAGAAATTATTGAGGTGTCGTGCCCTCATTTTGAGTACGCGCTCGGTGCTTATTACCTAATTCTGCCTTCAGAGGCTTCCAGCAATCTTGCACGTTTTGACGGTATGCGATTTGGTATTCGAGAAGATGACGGTAAAGATCGCAGTGTTGAGCAGGTCATGAGTGCAACGCGCGAAAAAGGTTTTGGACCGGAGGTGAAGCGACGCATCATGCTGGGAACCTACGCACTGTCAAGTGGGTATTACGACGCCTATTACGGACAAGCCCAACGGATTAGAACCTTGATTATTCGAGATTTCTCGGCAGCTTTTTCGAAAGTTGATGTTTTGGTCTCACCGACCGCACCGACTACCGCGTTCAAGATTGGCGAGAAACTCGACGACCCGCTCGCCATGTACCTCAATGATATTGCCACGATTCCGGTTAACTTGGCCGGTAATTGCGCCATGTCACTTCCTATTGGCCTGGCACCAGAAGACGGGCTTCCCGTAGGTTTGCAAATAATTGCACCGCCAATGGCCGATCAATTGTTGTACCAGGTTGGGTCCGCACTGGAAAGTGCACTTGCCGATCGCTGGGGTGGGCTCTTGATTTCGGAGGCGCCATCATTATGACAACGGAATACAATGCGGTAATCACAGAATTTGATCCCATTATTGGAATCGAAACGCATATTGAACTGGGCACGAACTCAAAAATGTTCTGCTCATGCTCAACGCAATTTGGTGGCGATCCCAACACCCACGTGTGCCCGGTTTGTCTTGGCATGCCGGGAAGTATGCCGGTCGTAAACCGGGTGGCTGTTGAGTCAACGATCCGCATGGGCCTTGCATTGAACTGCTCGATCGCACCATGGTGCCGATTTGCGCGCAAGAACTACTTCTACCCTGATATGCCAAAGAACTATCAAATTTCGCAGTACGACGAGCCCTTGTGCACTAATGGGTACCTTGATGTCACCGTTGCCGCAGAGAACGGACCTCAAGTTTTCCGGGTTGAAATTGAGCGAGTTCACATGGAAGAAGACACCGGTAAATTGCTACATGCCGGTGGCGCAGGTCGCATTCACGGCGCGACTCATTCACTCGTTGACTACAACCGTGCGGGTATCCCGTTGATCGAGGTCGTTACTAAACCGATTCTGGGAACGGGTGATTTGGCCCCCGAAGTTGCCAAGGCCTATGTTTCAGAATTACGCGACCTGATGAGAGCACTCGGTGTATCTGATGTCCGCATGGAAGAGGGTTCACTCCGTAGTGATGTCAACGTGTCGCTGAGCCGGCCGGGTGAAGAATGGGGGACTCGCACCGAGACCAAAAACGTTAACTCACTTCGCTCTGTTGAACGTGCGGTTCGCACAGAAATGTTACGCCAAGCAGATCAACTTCGCGCTGGAGTGCGTATTATCCAAGAGACCCGGCACTTCAATGAAGAGACCGGAGACACGACATCGGGTCGCTCAAAGGAGGCGGCCGAGGATTACCGGTACTTCCCAGAACCAGATCTTGTTCCGGTCGCGCCGAGTATTGAATGGATTGAGGAATTGCGTGGGACTTTGCCAGAAGTTCCCTCGATTCGTCGGGCACGTCTGCAACAGGACTGGGGAGTCAGCGAGTTTGACATGCAAAGTCTGGTCAACGCTGGGGCACTTGAATTCATCGTGGCATCAATTGATGCTGGCGTGCAACCGACTGCCGCTCGAAAATGGTGGACGGGTGAGTTGGCGCGGGTCGCTAATGAGCGCAATTGCGAACTGAAGGAACTTACGGTCACTCCCAACGATATTGCCCAGATTGAAGGATTAATTTCGGCAGGTGATCTCACGGACAAAATGGCACGTTCGGTATTCGAAGGTTTACTTGAGGGGGAAGGAACCGTCACCGAAATCGTGAGCCAGCGTGGACTTGTTGTGGTCAACGACGACGCGTCATTGATTGCTGCGATAACCGCGGCCTTGGGCGATTCACCCGATGTTGCGGAAAAAATTCAAGCTGGGAAAATAGCAGCCGCAGGTTCAATCGTAGGTGCGGTAATGAAGGCAACAAAAGGTCAGGCAGATGCAGCGTTAGTGCGCACTTTGCTACTCGAACAACTTGGAGTGAAGGAATAGGGTCCCCAAATGGCAAATATGAAACCACGCAGTGGAGATGTAACCGACGGACTTGAGCGCGCCCCAGCGCGTGGCATGTTACGTGCGGTCGGCATGGGTGACAAAGATTTCACCAAACCACAAATTGGAATTGCTTCAAGTTGGAATGAGATCACTCCATGCAACCTCTCGTTGGATCGCCTTGCTAAGGCAGCCAAGGAAGGCGTCCACGCAGGTGGTGGTTTCCCCATGCAATTTGGAACTATTTCGGTCTCTGACGGCATTTCCATGGGACATGAAGGAATGCACTTCTCGCTCGTGAGCCGAGAAATCATTGCTGACTCGGTTGAAGCAGTAATGCAGGCCGAGCGCATGGACGGCATGGTGACATTTGCAGGCTGCGATAAATCGCTACCCGGAATGCTCATGGCGTCAGCCCGAATTGATGTCGCCTCCGTTTTCGTATACGCCGGCTCAATTTTGCCCGGATTCGTGAAACTTTCTGATGGCACTGAAAAAGATGTCACAATCATCGACGCCTTTGAAGCCGTTGGTGCGTGCGCACGTGGCCTGATGTCACGTGACGACGTAGATCGGATTGAACGTGCAATTTGCCCAGGTGAAGGTGCTTGCGGCGGCATGTATACGGCAAACACCATGGCAAGTGCTGCGGAAGCAATGGGAATGTCACTGCCAGGTTCAGCTGCCCCGCCCGCGGTTGATCGTCGCCGTGATGGATTCGCGCGCCAATCCGGTGAAGCTGTAGTTGAATTAATCCGTCAAGGCATAACAACGAGGGACATCATTACTCGTCAGTCACTGGAAAACGCGATCGCGATTGTTATGGCCTTCGGTGGTTCAACCAATGCGGTACTGCATCTTTTGGCGATCGCCCATGAAGCCGAAGTCGAATTGCACTTGGAAGATTTCCACCGAATCGGTTCTAAAGTGCCATTACTCGCTGACGTTAAACCATTTGGGCGTTACGTCATGAGTGACGTCGACCGAGTCGGCGGTGTTCCTGTGATTTTGCGGGCACTCCTTGATGCGGGTTTGATTCATGGAGATGCGCTTACGGTGACTGGCAAAACCATGGCAGAGAATCTTCGAGACATCAACCCACCGGATCCTGATGGAGATATTTTGTACGCTTCCAAAAATGCGATCGCTACAAGTGGCGGAATCACGATTCTGAGCGGATCCCTGGCCCCCGAGGGCGCTGTTGTGAAAAGCGCAGGTGTTCCCGTTGACAAGTTTGAAGGCAAGGCTCGCGTTTTTGAGAGAGAACAGAGCGCCATGGCAGCACTTGAAGACGGCACCATTACAGCAGGTGACGTTGTCGTGATTCGTTATGAAGGGCCAAAAGGCGGACCCGGTATGCGCGAGATGCTCATGATTACGGGTGCAATCAAGGGAGCGGGCCTTGGTAAAGAGGTTCTCCTGATCACCGATGGTCGATTCTCGGGTGGTACTACCGGACTGTGCGTGGGACATGTCACTCCTGAGACCGTTGATGGGGGTCCAATCGCACTCGTGGCCGAAGGTGATCGAATCTCCGTTGATCTAGTGGCCCGAACCCTGGATTTACATGTTGACCCGGCGGAGCTAGAGCGACGTAGGGCAGCATTTGTGCCATTGCCTAATCGATACACGCGTGGGGTTCTGGCAAAATATGCCAAATTGGTGGGTTCAGCGTCACTGGGAGCAGTTCTCGACTAGTGCTGCGAAATTGGCTGCGGTTCAGGGTGTGTCCAAGGTCACTGATGACAAGCGAGCGTTGACGCGTTATGGTTCTCATGTGTCACACATGTCACTTGTAGTTATTAGGCGCACGGGCTAAGCAGCAGCCAGTATCCGTGCGCAGCCCTCCGCAACCCTTAGGGGTCGGGGGGTTTTTCATTACCGAGCCGAGTTGAACCGAACCGAAAGGAGGCACAGCAATCGTGATAAATTCACAAGACATAAACTCCGAAGCAGGCCGACAAGCGGCCCAGATGACCGGGGCTCAGAGTTTGATTGCTTCAATGGAGGCCGCGGGCGTCGAGGTTATTTTCGGTATTCCCGGCGGAGCAATCCTGCCGGCCTACGACCCGCTGATGGACTCAACGAAGATCCGCCACATTTTGGTCCGACATGAACAGGGCGCGGGTCACGCTGCAGAAGGTTACGCCAGCGCAACCGGCCGAGTTGGCGTCTGCATGGCAACAAGCGGTCCGGGCGCAACCAATTTAGTCACGCCGATCTCAGATGCCTATATGGATTCGGTACCCATGGTCGCAATAACGGGACAGGTCCCCAGCGCTTCCATTGGCACCGATGCGTTCCAAGAGGCTGATATTCGAGGCATCACCATGCCGATCACCAAACATAATTTCCTGATCACTGACCCCGCTGAAATCCCCAGGGCGATCGCGGAAGCATTCCATTTGGCATCAACAGGTCGGACGGGACCTGTTCTCGTTGACATTGCCAAGGACGCACTACAAGGGCAAACAATTTTTAATTGGCCGGAATCAATTGACCTTCCCGGTTATAACCCACGAACTCGACCTCACTCCAAACAAATTCGCGAAGCTGCGAAATTGATCTTGTCCAGTCGGCAACCGGTTCTCTATGTCGGTGGAGGGGTAATTCGAGCAAATGCTTCGGCATCCCTTCGCACGTTGGCTGAATTAACAGGAATCCCGGTCGTTACGACCCTCATGGCTCGTGGAGCATTCCCTGATTCGCACACCCAGCATTTGGGTATGCCCGGCATGCACGGAACGGTCTCAGCCGTCGGCGCATTGCAAAAGGCTGATTTGCTTATTACTCTTGGGGCCCGTTTTGACGACCGTGTCACGGGAAAACTTTCGTCATTTGCACCAAATGCCGCGGTGATTCACGCAGATATTGATCCCGCTGAGATTGGCAAGAATCGCGGTGCCGACATTCCAATCGTTGGTGACGTAGCAGAAGTTATTCCTGAACTCATCGCGGCAATCAATGCTGAGATCGAGTTGGGAAATGTCGGCGACTATGCAGGGTGGTGGACAGAGCTCAACAGGCTCCGTGACACTTACCCATTGGGCTACGACCTACCCACCGACGGAACCCTGTCCCCCCAATACGTCATCGAACGGCTCGGCAAAATTTCCGGTCCCGAGTCGATTTACGCGGCGGGCGTTGGTCAGCATCAAATGTGGGCTGCTCAATTCATTGGTTACGAATATCCCGGTACTTGGCTGAACTCGGGTGGTGCCGGAACCATGGGCTATTCAGTTCCAGCCGCAATGGGTGCAAAAGTGGGTTGCCCTGATAAGACCGTTTGGGCAATTGATGGTGATGGATGCTTCCAAATGACAAACCAAGAACTCGCTACGTGCACGATCAACGACATCCCGATTAAAGTTGCTCTCATTAACAATTCAAGTCTTGGCATGGTTCGTCAGTGGCAAACACTTTTCTACAACGAGCGCTATTCAAATACGGACTTGGAGTCGCACCAAGTCCCCGATTTCGTCAAGTTGGCGGAAGCCTATGGTGCCTACGGACTTCGGTGTAACAACACGGAATCAGTAGACTCAATCATCGAAAAAGCTCTAAGCCTTACCGACGCCCCAGTGGTAATCGACTTCGTAGTCAACCGTGATGCCATGGTGTGGCCCATGGTTGCAGCCGGAACAGGGAATGACGAAATCCTTTATGCGCGTTCTATGGCGCCTGAATGGGGGAGTCACGACTAATGACTCGGCACACACTTTCCGTACTCGTACAAGATCAGCCAGGGGTTTTGGCACGAGTGGCTATTCTGTTCGCACGCAGAGGTTTCAACATTGAATCCCTTGCCGTGGGACCAACTGAATTACCTGACGTCTCCCGCATGACGATCGTTGTCAACGTCGAGGGTCTGGCGCTTGAGCAGATCACCAAGCAGTTAAATAAATTGATCAATGTTCTCAAGATTGTCGAACTTGAAGCCGATGCATCGGTTCAGCGCGAGATCCTATTGGTCAAAGTCAAGGTTGACCTTGGGTCCCGGAGCCACATTTTGGAAACGGCACAACTCTTTCGGGCGAAAGTGGTCGACGTCTCCCTAGACTCCGTCACAATTGAGGCTACGGGTGCGCCCGATAAGTTGGAGGCCTTGCTTAGCATTCTCGAACCCTTCGGGATTCGGGAATTAGTCCAGTCAGGCATGGTCGCCATGGGGCGTGGTTCACGTTCCATAAGTGATCGAAGTGTGCGTCCCTCTGATAAAACTGCATAGAAAACCTCGTTGAAACCCTGTAAATTTAAACGGAAAACCAATATGAAGGAGAGCCTCCATGGCCAAAATGTTCTACGAAGTTGATGCAGATCTTGAAGTGATCCGGGGTCGCAAGGTTGCGGTGATCGGTTACGGAAGCCAGGGTCACGCCCATGCACTCTCTTTGAAGGATTCCGGTGTCGACGTGCGAGTTGGACTTGCGGAGGGGTCAAAGAGCCGGGCTAAGGCCGAGGCGGACGGACTTCGCGTTGTTGATTCAGCAACGGCAGCCGCAGAAGCTGACGTGATCATGATTTTGGTGCCGGATCCGGTCCAAAAGAAACTCTTTGACGACTCAATCGAACCAAACCTCAAAGAAGGTGACGCACTATTTTTTGCGCATGGTTTCAATATTCGTTTCGGCTACATCAAGCCACCAGCTTTTGTTGACGTTGCGATGGTCGCTCCTAAGGGCCCGGGTCATCTGGTTCGCCGTGAGTACTCGGCCGGGCGCGGAGTACCAGTTTTGGTGGCCGTTGAACAAGATGCCAGCGGCAATGCTTGGCCATTGGCATTGAGTTACGCCGCTGCAATCGGAGGCCTTCGGGCTGGCGGAATCAAGACCACCTTCACCGAAGAAACGGAAACTGACCTCTTTGGTGAGCAGGCTGTGCTCTGCGGCGGGGCTTCCCAGTTGGTCATGTACGGCTTTGAAACTTTGATCGAGGCTGGCTACCAACCAGAAGTCGCCTACTTCGAGTGTCTTCATGAACTCAAATTAATTGTTGATCTTATGTACGAAGGTGGAATTGCTAAGCAGCGATGGAGTGTCTCTGATACTGCTGAATTTGGGGACTACGTCAGCGGCCCACGCGTCATTGATCCAAGTGTCAAGGTGAATATGCAAGCTATTCTAGCCGACATCCAAAACGGGAACTTCGCCGAACGTTTTGTGAACGACTACAACAACGGAAGCGCGGAATTCCTTGAGCTCCGCGCAAAAGGCGAAAAGCACCCAATTGAAGCAGTGGGTCGCAAACTTCGTTCCATGATGTCGTGGGTTTCAGGCGATGACAAAGACTACGTTGAGGGTTCTGCGCAAAGGTAGGTACTCAGTGAGGAAAGGCTAAAGAGCAATGCCATTGTCAGGTGATTAGGATTACGTCGTGACTAAAGCCCGCGTACTCATAGCCGAAGAACTATCACCTGCAACAGTTGAGGCCCTTGGCCCAGACTTTGAGATCATCAATTGCGATGGCGCCAACCGAGCAGAACTGCTTGCAGCGATTGTCGACGTTGACGCACTCTTAGTTCGCTCAGCCACCATCGTGGACGCGGAGGTACTTGAGGCCGCGAAGAAACTCAAAGTAGTTGCTCGGGCCGGGGTTGGCTTGGACAATGTTGATGTAAAAGCCGCAACTCAAGCTGGCGTAATGGTTGTTAATGCGCCGACCTCAAATATTGTTAGTGCGGCCGAATTGGCAGTTGGCCTTCTGTTAGCAAGTGCGCGCAATATTGTTCCAGCCAATGAGGCATTGCATAAAGGCGAGTGGAAGCGCAGCAAGTACACGGGTGTCGAGGTGGCCGACAAAGTTGTCGGAATTGTTGGTCTTGGGCGCATTGGCGTGCTTGTCGCCCAGAGGCTCAGTGCCTTTGGCGTCCGCCTGATTGCCTACGACCCGTACGTGCAACCAGCCCGAGCCGCACAGCTCGGAGTTCGCATGGTGAGCCTGGACGAACTACTCGCCGAGAGTGACTTCATCACAATCCACCTCCCAAAAACGCCAGAAACAATTGGTCTTATTGGTGAAGCCGAATTAAACAAGACCAAACCAACGGTTCACATAGTCAATGCCGCCCGAGGTGGAATCATCGACGAAACTGCGCTCTACAACGCAATCGTTGACGGTCGAGTTGCTGGCGCCGGAATTGACGTCTATGCAAAGGAGCCATGCACTGACTCTCCATTGTTTACGCTCGAGTCCGTCGTCGCAACGCCGCACCTTGGTGCTTCAACAGATGAAGCACAAGAAAAGGCTGGTATTTCAGTCGCCCGATCAGTCCGGCTGGCCCTTGCTGGTGAATTAGTTCCCGATGCGGTCAACGTTCAAGGCGGTCACCTGCATGAGGACCTCAAGCCATTGATTCCACTCGCTGAAAAACTTGGCGCTATAGCGTGCGCGCTTGCTGATGCGGCAATTGCTCGCGTCGAGGTAGAAGTACGAGGCGCCGTAGTTGAACACGACGTTCGCGTTCTTGAACTCAGTGCGACTAAGGGTGTATTCCAAAACTTGGTGCATGATCCCGTTTCATTTGTCAACGCACCGGTTCTAGCAGAGCAACGTGGAGTTGATATTTCGCTCAAAACTGATCGCATCAGTGAAGATCACAAGAACTTGGTCACCGTGTCAATCACACAGACAGACGGCGTCACCGTCTGCGTATCGGGAACAGTAGCGGGCAGTAGGTATCAAGCCAAAGTAGTTGACCTCAATGGCTTCGACATTGACGTTCCGATCAGTTCACACATGGCATTTTTCCGTTATCACGATCGACCGGGAATCGTTGGTCAGGTAGGCAATCTGTTAGGTGATGCAGGGATCAATATTGCAGGCATGCAAGTTAGCCGCGACAATGAAGGACATGCACTGATTGTCCTCACGGTGGATTCGCCAATCGCTCTTGGTCTCGTGGATCAGATCACCAGTGAAATTGGAGCGCATACGGGTAAAGCAGTGACGCTTTAATCCCGATTGGCCCTATTCACTGCACTGATAATGCCTTTGAGCGAAGAAGTGGTGATCGAGGGATCAATTCCAACCCCCCACAAAACTCTGCCATCAACCGCACATTCAAGGTAGGAAGCCGCGGTCGCATCTCCGCCAGCACTTAGGGCATGCTCGGTATAGTCCAAAACGCGAACGTCAATGCCATAATCGCTCATTGCATTGCAAAAGGCTGCAATTGGCCCGTTGCCAGATCCGGTCAGGGTCACTTCACTCGGCCCGTCAGTAATATTGGCTTCAATTGTTGTGTGACCGTCAACGTCGGAGTTTTGTTTAACCGAGCCCAAGGAGAAGCGACCCCAAGGTGCTTGGGGATCTGGAAGATACTCAGATGAAAAGGCGTCCCACATGGCACTCGGAGCAATTTCCCCTCCCTGCGAATCGGTGACCTTTTGAATCACCTGGGAGAACTCGATCTGGAGCCGGCGTGGAAGGTCCAGACGGTGCTCAGTGCGCATGATGTAGGCCACGCCGCCCTTGCCCGACTGTGAATTGACACGAATAACAGCTTCGTAGGTACGACCCAAATCCCGTGGGTCAATGGGAAGATAGGGGACTTCCCAGCGGAATGAGTCGACGTCGACGCCTGCAGTTTCGGAATCGGCCTTCATTGCATTGAGCCCTTTATTGATTGCATCCTGATGTGATCCGGAGAAGGCGGTAAATACCAGGTCCCCACCATAAGGGTGACGTTCATGTACCGGAATCTGGTTGCAGTACTCAACTGTCCGTCTGATTTCATCAATATTTGAAAAATCAATTTGTGGATCAATGCCTTGGCTGAACAAGTTCATGCCCAGGGTTACCAGGCAGACATTGCCTGTACGTTCTCCGTTTCCAAAAAGGCAACCTTCAATTCGATCCGCACCGGCTAAGTAGCCCAATTCTGCCGCGGCGACGCCGGTCCCGCGGTCGTTGTGAGGGTGCAGTGACAGCACGATTGAATCCCGGCGATCAAGATGCCGATTCATCCACTCAATTGAGTCGGCGTAAATATTGGGGGTTGCCATCTCAACGGTCGCTGGGAGATTTAAAATCACCTTGTGATCAGGTGTTGGTTGCCATACATCCGTGACGGCATTACAGATCTCGAGGGCGAATTCAAGTTCTGTTCCCGTGTAGGACTCGGGGGAGTACTCGAATAAAATGTCTGTATTGGGTGTGATTTCCTCGGCATACTTTTTACACAGTTGGGCACCGTGCACGGCAATGTCAAGGATCCCCGCTTCGTCGAGGCCGAAAACGACCCGTCGCTGCAGGGTCGAAGTTGAATTGTAGAGATGCACGATCGCTTGCTCGGCACCGATTAGGGACTCGAATGTACGCTCAATGAGATGTTCCCGTGATTGGGTAAGTACTTGGATCACGACGTCATCGGGAATTTTGTCTTCCTCGATTATCTGCCGAACAAAATCAAAATCCGTTTGTGACGCAGAGGGGAATCCCACTTCGATTTCCTTGTAACCCATGGTGACGAGCAATTCAAACATTGCCATCTTGCGAGCAGGGGTCATGGGATCAATCAAGGCTTGGTTGCCATCGCGGAGGTCGACCGCGCACCACCGAGGTGCAGAATTCATTGTTTTGGCGGGCCAGGTGCGATCAGGAAGATCTATGGGGGTAAAAGCTCGGTAGCGGTCAAATGGCATACCGGATGGTTTCTGACTATTTCGATTTTGGTAGGTATCTGGTGTATTCATCTTCATCTCCGCGGGTAGTTGCTTTCGGCTGGTTAGATAACCGGCGGGGCAGTTCTCGCTAGCTGCTCCATTGTTGCGGCCCGCGACGAGGATCCGGTTATTATGCCTCGGCGCGGCAGCGAAGTGAAAGCGGAAGGAGAAAGAGGCTATTAGCCAATGACACATTCTTGGCAAGTGACATGTTGTTCAGTGACAAGTTGTCCGGTGACAAGTTACGTGTAGGCGCGTTCATAATGGCTAAAGCCTAGCACCGAAGTTTTCGCAGGCGCGTACCCACTAAAGTTCACGCATGAGCGCCAACTACTCGATAGCACTTATCCCAGGGGATGGAATTGGCACCGAAGTGGTCGCTGAAGCCCTCAAGGTTCTGGAAGTCGTCGCGCGAGTAGCCGGTTTCACGTTTGAAACCACGGAATACGACCTGAGCGCCAAGCGATACAACGCCACGGGCGAACTGCTGCCTGACTACATAGTTGAAGAGTTGCGCTCAAGAGATGCAATCCTCTTGGGCGCTATCGGAGATCCCAGCGTTGCACCTGGAGTCCTTGAGCGCGGGGTCTTACTGCCGTTGCGTTTCACCATGGATCAGCACGTTAATTTGCGCCCGGTCAAACTATTCGAAGGTGTCACTGGACCGCTTGCAGGCAAAGGACCAAAAGATATTGACTTCATTGTGTGTCGCGAGGGTACCGAAGGCCCCTATGTTGGCGCGGGCGGCGTTTTACGCAAGGGCACCCCGCATGAAGTTGCAACAGAAGTAAGCCTTAACACTGCGTTCGGTGTTGAGCGCATTGTGCGCGACGCATTTGATCGAGCATCAAAGCGACCTCGCAAAAAAGTGACGCTGGTTCACAAAACCAACGTTTTGGTATTTGCTGGCAACCTGTGGGAGAGAACATTCGATCGAGTTGCCGCGGAATACCCTGATATTGCAACCGAGTATTTGCATGTTGATGCTGCTTCTATGTTCTTCTTAACCAACCCTGAACGCTTTGACGTTGTAGTAACCGACAATCTTTTCGGAGATATCCTCACTGATATTGGGGCGGCAATCGGCGGTGGGATTGGGCTGGCGGCTAGCGGAAACATTGACCCAAGCCGCAGCAATCCCAGCATGTTCGAACCGGTTCATGGATCTGCACCAGACATTGCGGGCCAAGGGAAAGCAGATCCCACCGCAACCGTGATGTCACTCGCCATGCTTTTGGACCATATTGGAGAGAGCCAAGCTGCCCACTGGATTGAGCAGGCGGTCGCAGTGGACCTTGCTGCGCGCGGTACCAAACTTCGATCAACTTCTGAAATCGGTACGGCATTGGCCAATGCAAGTTTGACAGTGGCAGAAGGAAATTAAAGTGTCCGAACTTTGGAAGATTGAAAACAAGACTGCTGGTGCAGTGCGCCAAAGCGATGGGAAGCGCGAGGAAATTCTTGCGAACCCGGGATTTGGAAAATACTTCACTGACTCCATGGTGACGGCAGACTGGGATGTCAAGAATGGCTGGCATGACGCCCAGTTGATTCCCTATGGTCCGTTAGTACTCAATCCGGCGACTAACTTCATCCACTATGGCCAGGCAATTTTCGAAGGACTCAAGGCCTACCGCCATGAAGACGGCAGTATCAAAACCTTCCGGCCATTTGAAAACGCGCGGCGCTTTGAACGCTCGGCCAGACGCCTTGCCATGGCTGAGGTTCCCGAAGAACTTTTCGTGGCAAGTATCGAAGAATTGGTAGTCTATGATCAGGAGTGGGTTCCTGGTGGGCGAGAGCGGTCTTTGTATCTGCGACCGTTTCTGATTTCAACGGAAGTTGGTCTTGGGGTAAGGCCGGCCAATGCATATAAATATGTGCTCATTGCATCTCCGGCCGGTGCCTATTTTGCTGGGGGAATCAATCCGGTTTCAGTCTGGATCTCTGACGAATATGTGCGAGCGGCCCCGGGTGGAACCGGTGAAGCCAAGTGTGCCGGAAACTACGCTGCCTCATTGCTTGCGCAGACAGAGGCAGCCGCTCACGGCTGTGACCAAGTGGTATGGCTTGACGCAGTTGATCGGCAGAGGATTGAAGAGATGGGGGGCATGAATCTTTATTTTGTCTATGGCACTGGGGATTCAGCTCAAATAATGACCCCGAAACTGACCGGTTCACTACTCCCAGGAATTACCCGTGAATCCCTCATCACGGTGGCTGCAGATCTTGGTATTCGGGTTGATCAAGGAGAAATTACTGTGGATCAACTCAGGACTGGCTGTGAAAATGGTGAGATCACCGAAGTCTTTGCCTGTGGAACTGCTGCAGTGATCACTCCCGTAGGAACGGTCAAGAGTCGTCGCAATGGTTCATTTGACGTGGCCGGAGGTAAGTCCGGAGAGGTCACTCTGGCATTACGCGATGCCCTGCTTGATATTCAGTCAGGTGCAGTGCCTGATCGTCACAGCTGGATGCATGTACTCGTTGACTAGGCAAATCTTGTTAGAGCGTATATGCAATGCAGTGGAAACGGAGTAGGGAAATGACTAAGAGCGACGCTTTCCATGTCTATGACACCACGCTGCGCGACGGTGCTCAGCGAGAAGGCATTTCCTATTCGGTAAATGACAAACTTGCCGTTGCGCGTTTACTCGATGATTATGGTGTTGATTTCATCGAGGGTGGTTGGCCCGGAGCTATGCCTAAAGACACCGAATTCTTTGAAAAGGCCCGAGCGATTCCATTTCGTAATGCCCAACTTGTCGCATTCGGTGCGACCCGCAAAGCGGGAGTGGCAGTAAAAGAAGATTTGCAGGTCAAGGCACTCCTTGACAGTCAAGCACCCGTAATCACTTTGGTGGCGAAATCTGATATCCGTCACGTTGAACAGGCACTCAAGACAACGGGCGCCGAAAACTTAGACATGGTGTCAGACACGGTCCGTTATTTAGTTTCACAAGGTCGCCGAGTATTTGTCGATTTAGAACATTTCTTTGACGGCTACAAAACTGATCCGAATTACGCACTTTCAGTAGTTGAGAGTGCACGTGATGCTGGTGCGTCCGTTGTAGTGCTGTGTGACACCAATGGCGGAATGTTGCCAAGTGGAATCGAAAGAATCGTGAGTGAAGTAGGGCAGCGTTCGGGTGCTAGGCTTGGAATTCATTGTCAGGATGACACCGCGTGCGCGGTTGCCAACACGTTAGCGGCGGTTGAGGCCGGAGCAACACATGTGCAATGCACGGCTAATGGTTACGGCGAGCGAACTGGTAACGCTGACTTGTTCCCGGTCGTGGCTAACTTGCAGTTAAAGATGGGAATTGAGTGCATTCCTGCGGAATCCTTGGCTGACACGTATCGGGTCTCACACGCAATCGCAGAAATTGCAAATATTGCACCGGCCACACACCAGGCGTATGCGGGAGTTTCGTCATTCGCACATAAAGCTGGATTACATGCCAGCGCTTTGAAAATTAATGCTGATTTATACAACCATATTGATCCCGTGAGTGTTGGAAATATTCAGCGCGTATTGGTGACTGAAATGGCCGGCCGCGCGTCGGTGGAGCTAAAAGGTGCGGAACTGGGACTGGATCTCAGCGGGAGTCCGGCCGTGGTCTCAGCTGTTGTGGAGCGAGTCAAAGCTCTAGAGGCACAGGGTTGGTCATTTGAGGCAGCTGACGCGTCTTTTGAACTGCTCGTGCGCGAGCAACAAGGTTCGGAGCGGAAATTTATGGTGGAATCATGGCGGACAATCGTCGAGCAGCGCGAAGATGGGAAAGTTGTCAGTGAGGCGACTGTCAAATTGCATGCAAATGGCGAACGCCTAGTTTCCACAGGCGAAGGAAACGGTCCCGTTAACGCACTAGATAACGCCCTGAGAAACGCTGTATCGCAGCTATTCCCAGATCTCGGCAAGCTCGAGCTAACTGACTACAAGGTTCGAATTTTGGAAGGAATCAAAGGAACGGGTGCCATTACGCGCGTTCTGATTGAAACGAGCGACGGTGAACGTGAATGGACCACGATCGGGGTGCATGAGAATGTCATCGCAGCATCATGGCAAGCTCTCGACGACGCCGTTCATTACGGACTCGTGCGCGGGCGTAAGTGAGATACAAGTAGCCGCAACGAGTAGTGTGTCCAAGTGCGCATCTGTCGATTCTCTCATGGTGAAGAAGTAAGTTTTGGTGTCCTTGACAACCTTGATGCGCAAGGCGGACTCACTGACAATTCAATTATTGCAATTCTTAGGGGTCACCCATTTGGTGAGCCTGATCCTGACGGCCGCGTGATTGCCGCATCAGCAGTAAAACTGTTGGCGCCAATCCTTCCGAACAAGATAATTGGAATTGGTAAGAACTACGCGGATCACGCAGCCGAGATGGATGGCGTGCTTCCACCCGAGCCTTTGATGTTCCTCAAGCCAAGTACATCTGTCATCGGCCCGAATGAATTTATCGTGCTCCCAAAGCAAACCTCGGTGGTTCACCATGAAGCGGAGTTGGCGGTCGTTATTGGTCGGTTCTGCAAGGATGTTCCGCGAGAGCGGGTAGCAGAGGTTATTTTGGGTTACACCTGCGCCAATGACGTTTCAGCACGTGACGTGCAAAAGTCAGATGTCCAATGGGCGAGGGCGAAGGGCTTCGATACTTTTTGCCCGCTAGGTCCATGGATTGAAACCGATCTAGATCCAAGTGATCTCGCGGTCACGGCATATGTTGGTGATCAACTACGTCAATCGGGGAGCACGAAGGACCTGATTTTTTCAGTTGTTGATCTGGTGAGCTATGTCAGTCACCAAATGACTTTACTGCCAGGGGATGTAATCCTGACCGGAACCCCGGCCGGTGTGGGCCCGCTTCTTGCGGGCGACGAAGTGGAAGTCGCAATTGAAGGAATTGGAAGTTTGGTCAACAAGGTGGAGCATGCTTAATGAGTGACATTCGAGTTCGATTCTGCCCGTCACCCACGGGCAACCCACACGTTGGCATGATCCGAACCGCACTCTTCAATTGGGCATTTGCTCGACATGTCGGCGGCACCTTTGTATTTCGAATAGAAGACACCGATGCGGCTCGAGACTCACAGGATTCCTACGACGCACTCGTGGAAAGTATGCGTTGGCTTGGTTTGGATTGGGATGAAGGTCCCGAGGTCGGGGGTGGGTACGGTCCCTACCGCCAATCAGAGCGAATGGGTATCTACGCAGATGTTGTTGAAAAACTTCTTGAGTCAGGGTTTGCCTACCGTTGCTATTGCAGTGCCACGGAACTTGACGCTAAACGTGAACTTGCCACTGCAGAAAAGCGAACGCCAGGTTATGACGGTTCCTGTCGGGTGCTGAGCAAGGAACAGGTTGAGGCTTTTGTGGCCCAAGGTCGCGAGCCGGTAATCCGCTATCGCATGCCGGGCATTGACTTTACGTGGAAAGACCTTATTCGTGGGGATGTAACTTTCCAAGCGGAACATGTTCCTGACTTCGTATTAGTCCGGGCCAATGGTGATCCGTTGTATACGTTGGTGAATCCGGTCGACGACGCAATGATGCGTATTACACATGTTCTGCGGGGCGAGGATCTGCTTTCATCGACACCGAGACAGCTTGCCTTATTTGAGGGGCTCAAAGTAATCGGAGTCGCAAAGGAAACGCCAGCCTACGGCCATTTGCCATACGTTATGGGCGAAGGTAACAAGAAACTGTCAAAGCGTGATCCCGAATCTTCACTTGCCATGTACCGATCGAGTGGTTACCTCCCTGAAGCGCTATTGAACTACTTGGCGCTTCTGGGATGGTCCATGGGCAATGACGTTGAGTTCTTCTCTCCTCATGAATTGACACAGGCATTTACTTTGGAACGAGTGAACCCCAATCCGGCACGATTTGATCTAAAGAAGTGCACGTCGATCAACGGAGACTGGATTCGTCACATATCTGAATCCGACTTGTGCCAACGACTCATCCCGTTCTTGGAGTCCGCCGCGGTCACGTCAACACCAATTTCAGCAGGTGAACGTGAGCGACTGGCTCTGGTTATCCCACTCATTCAAGAACGACTCGACACACTCGCTGCGGCCCCCGAGCTAATCACCTTTCTTTTCATTCCGGCGGCGCAGTTGAGCATTGACCCTGATTTGTGGACACCAGAGTCAGCACAGGTGCTGGGTTTGGCTGGAAAAGTGCTAGCTGAACTGGAGTTCTGGAATGCCGGCGAGATCCAAGGCGCCTTACGTGAATCCCTCGTTGAAGGCTTGACGCTCAAACCCAAACTGGCATTTGGTCCGGTGCGCACAGCAATCTGTGGACGGAAAATATCACCGCCGCTATTCGAGTCCATGGAAATTTTGGGCAAACAGGAGTCATTGCTTCGAATTGAGAATGCCACGGCTCAGGCTTTGGCTAGACCTTTGAGTGAGTGATTTATTCTCGGCGATAGACTACTGCGGCACCCTTGGGGTATGGGGTAATTGGCAGCCCAACTGATTCTGATTCAGTTAGTCTAGGTTCGAGTCCTGGTACCCCAGCGAATCGCGCATAAACGCGATTTTTTCCATGGCCCCGTTGTGTAGTGGCCTAGCACGCCGCCCTCTCAAGGCGGTAGCGCGGGTTCGAATCCCGTCGGGGCTACCAAGGGAATAGTGCCCCTGACCGGCAGCGATGCCGGTCAGGGGCACTTCGCGGTTTTGGGGCGTGGGTGTGTTTGGCACCAGTAGAATCAGTGATCGCAACGGTGTCGACTGCCTGACGAGATTTGTCGAGCATCGTGGTTGTGGCAGTGTGGCGTAGCTCGTGGGGGTGCCGGTAAACACCAGGTCGTTGAGGACCTCGGCGCCGCGTCATCGGCCAGTGGCGAGAGCGGTCTGGCCTCGCAGATCGCTTCGCTGACCTCCACGGTCTGCTCGCTCACTGCCAGGAACTCCTGGTAGGTGGCCAACTCCTTGCGCACCTTCGCCACGTCCGGGCCCACCAGCTGACGCCCTTTCGTTTTGCCACCGGCCACCGAGCGGGTCCACAGAAACCGTGGCCCATGGCCCCGATGGTCCGGTTGCGCGCCCGCCAGAGTTGCCGCGCGCACCGCACCACCGAAACGGTCTCACTCCTTTCCACCGAATCAAGCACGCGACCCCCACTATTGCGTAATTCTCACACAGATACCGTCCCCATTTCGTTACTGAAAAATCGGTGATGCACACGATGAACCTGTGGATAGCAAAATCCGCGACTCGTTAATTCCGGCTAATGTGGCTCAATGACAGCTTGGCAACGAGAATGAAAATCGAATTTCACGCATACGTCGATGAGTCAGTGAAGCCAATCCGCGATTTTCGAACTCTCCGGCCCCTCGCAGATCGTCATTATGTCGTCGCCGCAATCACGGTTTTTGAATCCGACGCCCAGCACCTAAGACTCGAATTGCAGACTTTGAGAAATCAGATTCAGGTGCCCGTTCATTACTCTGAAATGAATCAGGTCACACGGCTTCATACGCTTGACGCCGTGTCCAAATTTCCAGATTGGGATGGCTATCTATTTGAAACTTCCAATCCAAATACACGATCCGAGCGGCATACTCGAGACAAAATACTCAAAGTCGCACTCGTTGATCTGGCTCAGAAGCGAGGAGCCAGCGAGGTAACAATCGAGTCGCGAAATATCAATCTTGATGAACAGATTGAAGTGACGCACCACGGTCTAGACAGACACGACATCTCAACGCTTGCCAGCTTGCGATCAAAAGGAGTCCTCGGGCAAGATCTCGGTCTCGATCATGCAACAAAATCCGAAGAAATCCTGTGGTTAGCTGATTTGCTTGCAAGTTCGCGAACTGACTTTCTATGTCACCCAAAAAGGCTCGGCTACTACGCTCGAATTTCACACCGGGTTCGTGAAATTACCCAAGTTCCCATCTAGGTAATTACCTCCTGGAAACGCAGAGGCCCCGGGACGCTGATCCAGCGCCAATCCGGGGCGTACTTTTAACGACGTCCCAAGACGAATCCAAGAACAACTCGCTAACCAAGGAAAATGTACAACGTGGTGATGAATGTTGTCAATAGCGCAATAGCGCAATGGTGTAATGGTGTAATGGTGTACCCAACCACCGACACGACCCAGACGTAATGGTCACGCTGATCCCATTCGATGGTGTATGCGCGAGTTGGACCGGATCGAGATCGAAGGCACAACCGTCGCCGCAGTCATTCAGGTGATTCTCGACTGCTACGGCGACCCCGGCCGCCTGGGGCCGAGCAGGCCGACATTGTCTCGGGTACCGACCACACCGCCAAACCCGAGCGACTCAGGGCGTGATGAGGCGCAAGCCCTCATACTCGGCGAAGTCTTCGAAGTCGGAGACATTTAGCGTTGCCAAAGGCAGATCATAGGCAAGACAATTAGGTGGCGATCCACGAGTCGTTGACCGGTCCAGGTCGGCCACGCTTCTGGGCATAGGCCCACGATCTCGCCCCATCTCCGGGCGACGTCAGTGCCACCTGGAATCTTCCGGCCTCATCCCGAGAAAGACCTCGATAGCTCCGCGTCGGCGCGCGCCAAGATCACGGAGATAGACCCACTTCGTCAACTCGCCCACCGTCACAAAAGTGATCGCTGCTTCGTGGGGCGCCAGAAGTTCGCGGAAGTTGGGCGCCAACGAGCCCTTGAGGAGATTCGACGCGACGTCGGTGTCGAGGACGATCCGCATGCGTTCAGCTCACGCGATGCTGGCGGCGCGCTCAGCCTAAAGCCAGACCAGAAACTCGGCGTCGCTCTCGAAGAAGCCCGGGACCGTCCATTCGCTGCCGTCGCCAATCGGTTTGGCGTCTCGGAAGATGTCATCAAGGTCGACACGGTCGACCCACGCCTCGCGCGTGACCGGATGCGGTTTGCTCATCGTGGTTGACCTCCCAAAGTTGCCGACAGGACCAGTGTCCTATGGGCGACCCACAACGACGGGAGGCGACGCCGCAACGAGGCCGCCACCGTGGCCGATTTGGCAACAATTTGACAACACCAGGTCCAGAAACAGTCCGATTCGGCCAACAACGCCCATTCGTCAAAACGACGTCAGACTTGCGATTTCATTGATTTTCACCACATCACATCGCCGTCTGGAGGCCCTCTCAAGGCGGTAGCGCGGGTTCGAATCCCGTCGGGGCTACAATCCGGTGGGGGAGTCAAAATAGATTCCCCCAGCGCGTGAGTTATTCGAGTACACCGCGAGGAATTGGAGTCAGACATGGGCCGCACATTGGCAGAGAAGGTTTGGTCGGACCACGTTGTTCATGAAGGTGACGGACTACCTGATTTGCTTTACATTGATTTGCACCTGATTCACGAGGTCACCAGCCCGCAGGCATTTGACGGATTACGGGCAGCGGGTAGGCCCCTGCGCAGGCCTGATCTGACGGTAGCAACCGAAGATCACAATATTCCCACCGTTGATGTTGACAAGCCGATTGCGGACCCAGTTTCGCGCATACAGGTAGAGACGCTTCGCAAGAACTGTGAAGAATTCAGAGTCACGCTTTTCCCCCTTGGTGACGTCGAGCAAGGAATCGTGCACGTTGTTGGACCGCAAATGGGCCTGACCCAACCGGGCATGACGATTGTCTGCGGGGATTCGCATACCAGTACACATGGCGCATTTGGCGCATTAGCATTTGGGATCGGCACCAGCGAAGTTGAGCATGTTATGGCAACCCAGACGCTTCCGCTGAAACCATTTAAGACAATGGCCATAACCGTGGAGGGTGATCTACCAGTCGGGGTCACCTCCAAGGACATCATCCTTGCTGTTATTGCCAAAATCGGGACTGCTGGAGGCCAAGGCTATGTACTTGAATACCGGGGCTCGGCGATTAAAGCGCTTTCTATGGAAGGTCGCATGACCATTTGCAACATGTCCATTGAGGCTGGTGCTCGCGCCGGAATGGTTGCCCCAGACGCTACAACTTTTGAATACATAAAGGGAAAATCGCATGCGCCGCAAGGTTCGGATTGGGAAGCCGCGGTTGCTTACTGGGAAACCCTTGTCACAGATCCTGATGCGAGATTTGATAAAGAAATTACATTCGATGCGTCGACTTTGCGACCATTCGTTACTTGGGGCACCAATCCAGGGCAGGGTTTGCCACTTGACCAAGTCGTTCCAGACCCTCAATCTTACACCGACCCAGTTGAGCGGGCCGCGATCGAAAGTGCACTCGCTTACATGGACCTACGTCCTGGTCAGCCGCTAAAGGAAATCCCCATTGACACGGTCTTCCTTGGGTCCTGTACAAATGGGCGAATAGAAGATCTGCGCGCGGCCGCGCACGTTATCAAGAACCGCAAGGTGGCAGACGGAGTTCGACTACTTGTCGTACCAGGGTCCACTCGAGTGCGTCTTGAGGCTGAGTCTGAAGGCTTGGATCAAATATTTCTTGACGCAGGCGCGGAGTGGCGCGGAGCCGGTTGCTCAATGTGTTTGGCCATGAACTCAGACAAATTAAACCCCGGTGAGCGAAGCGCCTCGACATCGAATCGTAACTTTGAAGGACGGCAAGGGCCTGGTGGTCGAACCCACTTGGTCTCGCCAGAAGTCGCTGCTGCAACTGCAGTTCGCGGCACTCTCAGTGCCCCAGCTGATTTAGTGGAGGTTTAATAATGGAGGCATTCACCGCTCACACTGGAACCGCGGCACCCCTGCGTCGCAGTAACGTTGATACGGATCAAATAATTCCCGCCGAGTACCTCAAGCGAATAACCCGGCACGGCTTTGAAGATGCACTATTTGCTAGTTGGCGCAAGGACCCGGAGTTTGTACTCAACCTTCCGCAGTATCAAGATGTCTCGATATTAATCACTGGCCCCGATTTCGGAACGGGATCTTCACGCGAGCATGCCGTCTGGGCATTGCAGGATTACGGATTCAAAGTCGTTCTCAGTTCACGTTTCGCAGATATTTTCCGAGGTAATTCAGGGAAAGGTGGACTACTCACCGCTGTCATTCCTCAAACCGCGATTGAGACGCTCTGGGAAATCATTGAATCAAGCCCAAATACGCCGATCACGGTGGATCTGCAGGACCGTAAAGTTACTGCTGGGGAGTACAGCTGTGATTTCGAGGTAGATGACTATGTTCGCTGGCGTCTGTTAGAGGGCCTGGACGACATTGGGATCACACTTGAACAAGCTGATGCAATTGATGAGTTTGAGAAAAGCCGCCCATCGTTTAAACCTGTTCTTACTTCATCTCCGTAATGTCAGAAGGCCACAAATTGCCAGACTACGGATCCCGAAAGATGTTGCGCGCCAACACCTTTGGGCGTGGCTAAAGCGTAATCTGGCGACTTTAGAGTTAGATTTAGGTGTTGATCACAAGATCAACCTAATCACCCTCCGGAGGGGTTAAATCGTGAACAAAGCAGAACTCATTGATGCAGTAGCGGGTCGAGGCGACGTTAGTAAGCGTGAAGTCACCGAGATCGTTGATGCATTCATCGAAGAAATTAAGAAGTCC